>JAUYFR010000160.1 GCA_030690855.1 Gallionellaceae bacterium | reverse complement strand
TTTACCGCCCGCTGTCAGCACTTGGCGCACACGCTCTTTAGTCATGTCTTGCAGATAGGCAAGGTCACGGCGGGGTACTCTGTCCACCGAGCGAGTGTCGGCGAGTAGGCCCGAGTAACAAGCATCCATGACATAGAAAATGTGCTTGGCGGGAATGACTTTAGAAATGGTGTCGCGGATTTCCGTCATGGTGATGTTGGCGGTGATGTCGTCGGGGTCGCCATCGTAGGGAATGAGATAACCAATATCGCCTTCGCGCGAGCTTTGCTGATTACCGTGTCCCGCCCAGAAAATAAATAGCGCATCTTGTTCGCCAAGTTGTTTGGGTAGCTCCACTTCGAGCAACTTGGTAATGCTTTTACGCGTGGCGTCTTTGTTGTAGAGGGTGATGATCTTGTCGAATTTGTACTGGCGCTTGAGGACGTCTGCGACACCTTTGGCATCTTTTACAGCATAGGTGAGTTGTTTATCCGCAGGCAGGTTGGCGTATTGGTCAATGCCGATGATGACGGCATAACTTTTATTGTAGAGGCCGACTTCACCGGTTTGTTTGGTCGCCGAATCGGTGGCGATAATTTTAAGCGCGCGGGTGTCGGCGGCTTGGGCGGTGACGGGGCTGAGTAAAAGGGCGGCGAGCAAGGCGAGCGCTAACCCCTCCCAGCCTCCCCATAACAGGGGAGGAGCCGACTCTGCTCTCCCCATCGTCATGCCGGCGTAGGCCGGTATCCAGTTTGTTAAAAAATTCGTGCGAAGCATGGGCAGCGCTAACAGCCTTTTTAATGAAGACACTGGATACCGGCCTGCGCCAGTATGACGGACTGAGTTTAAGGTGCGCATGATTGTTTCCACGGTTTTGAATGCGCAAGATTGTAGCCCAATGAGCTGAGTCGCAAAGGGGCTTGAAGGCCTAGATATTTTTTATAGTCAGTGAAATAAACGCGGCATTAATAGGCTAGGTTCATACACGGAGAAAACTAGACTACGCTGGATTGACCGCCACCTTGAAAATCACTTTGCGCACTTGCCCTGTACTCACTAAAGGCGCGTGCGCGTCTTCTGGAAAGAAGATGCAGAAATGATCTGGCGGCGTGGCAATCCACGACACTGGTGCATCGGTAAAGAAACGAATGTCTTTTTCTTCGCTGTGCTCGCTCACGGGGTTGTGGCAATCGGCTAGCGGCTTCCAGCCCATTTCATCAATGCCATCTAGCACCAATTGAATATCAATATAACGACGATGTGCTTCTAACCGTGCCATCTCTCGTGTTTTGCCTGACACATGTTCGACGATGGCAATTAAATCCTCACCTATGATGTTGTATCGCCCCGGCGGCATATTAAACAAATCATTATTCTCAATATAATCAAATGCTTGCGAAAAAAGCGGGTGCAGTCCAGCGTAACGTTTGGCTTGAGAAAGCGAAGAAAAAATCATGGTTATTTGCGAATCGGCAACATACGCGTCAGCGTGTTGTCATGTTGAAAATGATGATGGTAGAGCGCTGCAACCACATGTATGCCCAGCAGGTAATATCCCGTTGTCCCTACAAACTCATGCACCTCTTTAATCTGCGAGGCGAGATCTTTATCAGCCGGAATCAAAGCGGGCAGCTCAAATCCAAAAAAGGGAATGGGCTTGCCAGCAGCGCTGAGCAACATCCAGCCGGTTAAAGGCATGCCAATCATGAGCAAATAAAGCGCCAGATGTAACAACTTGGCGGCCAACTGCTGCATCTGTGGCGGCTCTGGCTGAATGCTCGGCGTGGGGCCAGAAAATCGCGCGGCGATACGCAACCAGATCAACACAAAAACCGACAAGCCCAACATGAAGTGCCACATTTTAAAAGCATCGCGCATCGGGGTGCCTTTTTCAAAGAGCACGCGCAATTCAATTGAGGCGTACACCGCAACAAACAAGACAACCATTAGCCAATGTATGCCGATAGTTAAAGAACCAAAACGTAAGTTTGTATTTTTCCACTCCATTGCTGCCTCCTTAAAAATAAAAATTTGTCGCTAAACAAAACGCGCGATCATGCCATTTTTGTATTGATCTGTTAACGGGATTTTAACTCGATGCCCGCTACCGGGCGCTACCGTCAGCGGCTCACCCTTTAAGCCTTTCATCTCAAGCAGGTCAACAATATGATTGCCTGACGGATGAATAATTTCCAGTTTATCGCCCACTTTGAATTTATTTTTTACGTCGATTTCGCACATGCCATCCGCACACGCCACGATGTCTCCGACGTATTGCTGGCGATAACTTTCAGAATGGCCGCGCATGTAATTTTGTTGCTCGTGTGTGTGGTGGCGCTCATAAAAACCATCGGTGTAACCACGATTCGCCAATGCATCCAATGCGCCCAACAATTGCAAATTCAGCGGGCGTCCTGCCACCGCATCGTCAATCGCTTGGCGATAAACCTGCGCCGTGCGTGCCACGTAGTAAATCGACTTGGTACGGCCCTCAATTTTAAGTGAATCAATACCAATTTTAACCAGTCGCTCAACGTGCTCTACCGCACGCAAATCTTTCGAGTTCATGATGTAAGTGCCATGCTCGTCTTCCAATACGGGCATCGTTTCTTCTGGATGATCTGGGCGAGAAATTAAATAGGCACGGTCCGCCAGTGGGTGGCGTGGTTGCGAACCACAATCCGACAACGCACTTTCACTCAGTGCTTTGTCAAAATCGAAATCAATTTTTTGAATATCACCCGTGCCGTTTTCTTCGGCATTTTCGACTTTGTAATCCCAGCGGCAGGAGTTAGTGCAAGTGCCTTGATTCGCATCACGGTGATTGAAATAGCCCGAGAGCAGACAACGTCCAGAGTAAGCAATGCATAGCGCGCCGTGAACAAATACTTCTAACTCAATGTCAGGGCATTGCTGACGGATCTCTTCGATTTCATCCATCGATAATTCACGCGACAAAATTACCCGCGACAGTCCTAACGATTTCCAGAATTTCACCGCCGCATAGTTGACGGTATTGGCTTGCACGGAAAGGTGAATCTCTTGCTCAGGCCAACGCTCGCGCACCATCGCGATCAAACCCGGATCCGCCATGATCAGCGCATCGGGCTTCATCTCGATCACTGGCTGCATATCCGCCATATAGGTTTTTACCTTGGCGTTATGCGGCATCAGGTTGCTGGCGACAAACAATTTTTTGCCTAAGTCATGCGCCTCCTGAATGCCGATTTGCAACTCTTCTAATTTGAATTCGTTGTTGCGCGCACGCAAAGAATAACGCGGCTGACCGGCATAAACCGCATCGGCGCCGTAAGCATAGGCGGTGCGCATTTTGTCGAGCGTGCCGGCGGGCAACAAGAGTTCTGGTGTGCGTAACACTTATTGATATCCCAAGCGATGCAAAATTTCTAGCGAAGCATTCGCTTGATTCAAGGTGTAAAAATGCAAACCCGGTGCCCCACCCGCAATCAATTTTTCACACAATTGCACAACCACGTCACGCCCAAAATTCTGCACGGATTCAACATCATCACCATAACCTTCCATGGTTTTGCGCATCCAACGCGGAATTTCTGCACCGCAGGTATCCGAGAAGCGCGCCAGTTGCGAATAACGCATAATCGGCATAATCCCCGGCACGATTGGCACCGTGATGCCCAGCTTGTGCGTTTCATCCATAAAGCGAAAATAAGCATCCGCATTGTAAAAATACTGCGTAATTGCGGAATCGGCACCCGCTACCACTTTGCGCTTGAAGTTAAGCATGTCTTCACGTGCTGAGTTTGCTTGCGGATGAAACTCAGGGTAAGCCGCAACTTCGATATGAAAGTGCTCTCCGGTTTCTACGCGAATAAATGACACCAGTTCGTTAGCGTATTGAAACTCGCCGATACTGCCCATGCCCGAGGGCATATCGCCGCGCAATGCCACGATGCGCTTGATGCCGGCATCTTTATAGGTGTGCAACAGAGCGCGAATATTTTCGCGGGTGCTACCTACGCAAGATAGGTGTGGCGCAGCTTCGTAGCCTTCGCTCTTAATTTTTAACACGGTATCGAGTGTGCGATCTTGCGTTGAACCACCTGCACCAAACGTGCAGGAGAAAAATTCTGGATTGAGCATCGCTAAGCGCTTGCGCGCAGCGGTTAGCTTTTCCACACCCTCGGGTGTTTGTGGCGGAAAAAATTCAAAACTAATATGTGGTTTGTTCATGAAGACTTCCTCATAAGTTGTGCGGCAGCTGCTGAGAGCGCCCACGAAAAGATGCTGTACAACACAGCGCCCATGACGCCATTCCAAAAACTATCAACGACAAAATCTTTGAGTATCGAACCGGTAAACCAAAATAACAGTCCGTTAATCACAAAAATAAACAGGCCTAAAGTAATGATCGTTACCGGCAACGTCAGCAATAAAAAAAACGGGCGGATAAGTGTGTTCACCAAACCCAGAAAAAATGCGGCAATTAATGCCGCCCCAAATCCTTCCACGTGAATGCCGGGAACGAAATTAGCGACTGCAATCAACGCCAACGCATTAAGTATCCAAATTAAAAGTAGATACATTCTATTTCCAAGGTAAGAGGGGCGGGATGAACCCGCCCCCTTCGCAATTAATCTTGATTCAAAGATTAGTAACGATAGTGCTCAGTCTTGTACGGACCTTCTTTCGGCACATTGATGTATGCCGCTTGCTGGTCGGTCAAAGTCGACAATTGCGCGTTCAATGTCTTCAACTGCAAACGGGCAACTTTTTCGTCCAAGTGTTTTGGCAAGGTGTAAACGCCGACTGGATACTTGTTGCTGGCCTTTACGGACTCAGTCCACAACTCAATTTGAGCGATAGTTTGGTTCGCAAAAGAAGAAGACATCACATAAGACGGATGGCCAGTACCGCAACCCAAGTTCACCAAACGACCTTGAGCCAACAAAATGATGCGCTTGCCGTCTGGGAAAATCACATGGTCAACCTGTGGCTTGATCTCTTCCCACTGATATTTCTCTAGCGAAGCAACGTCAATTTCATTATCGAAGTGACCAATGTTGCACACGATCGCGTTGTTCTTCATCGCCTTCATGTGATCGTGTGTAATCACATGGAAGTTACCTGTAGTGGTCACGAAAATGTCTGCTTTGTCCGCAGCGTATTCCATCGTCACCACACGGTAGCCTTCCATCGCCGCTTGTAATGCGCAAATTGGATCGATCTCAGTCACCCAAACTTGCGCAGACAAGGCACGCATCGCCTGAGCCGAGCCTTTACCCACGTCACCATAACCTGCGATCACGGCAACCTTACCGGCGATCATCACATCGGTCGCACGCTTGATGCCATCAACCAAAGATTCACGGCAACCGTACAGGTTGTCGAACTTAGACTTGGTTACGGAATCGTTCACGTTGATGCCTGGGAATTTCAGTTCGCCACGAGTGTGCATTTGATACAAGCGATGCACGCCCGTTGTCGTTTCTTCAGTCACACCTTTCACAGCGGCCAGACGCTTGGAGTACCAAGTTTTGTCCTGTGCTAACTTCTCTTTAATCGACGCAAACAAACAAGTTTCTTCTTCCGAAGTCGGCTTGCTGATGAGCGAAGCATCCGTTTCTGCACGAGTACCGAGATGCAACAACAGCGTAGCGTCGCCACCATCATCCAAAATCATGTTGGTGAAACCGCCATCCGCCCATTCAAAAATGCGGTGGGTGTAATCCCAATACTCAGTCAATGTTTCGCCTTTAACCGCGAACACTGGTGTGCCGCCCGCAGCAATCGCAGCAGCAGCGTGATCTTGAGTTGAGAAAATATTGCATGATGCCCAACGCACATCTGCGCCCAACGCTTTTAACGTTTCGATCAGCACAGCGGTTTGGATGGTCATGTGTAGCGAGCCAGTGATGCGTGCGCCACGTAGCGGCTGAGTAGCAGCAAACTCTTCACGAATCGCCATCAGCCCCGGCATTTCACCTTCAGCGATAGCGATTTCTTTGCGACCCCAAGAGGCCAAGTTGATGTCGGCGATTACATAGTCTTTAGTCATAGTGTTCTCTTTCTTTGTTGAACGTTATGACCGGAGGGAGGAGGACAGCTCACCACACTCCCGTGTCCGGCACGGATTTAGGTGAGCGTCGTTAAAACAGACCGGAAAACTGAGCCTAGCAGGGGATCCCTGTCGCAACGCTCCTCAGTGCCGGATGAAACACAAACCGCAAGAAGGCGGTTTGCGGGTGAAATTCTAACACAAGGGATTATAAGATTAGAAAGCGGCTTTTCATTTTGCTCAATTTACGAATTTTCTGCACGCCTGAGCGGCCTCGTGAAGATAGCCGCAGAGAGGAAATGCGGCGCATAAATTGAGGGATTCAAAACGATCGGCGACCTCATTGATTTAAGCCGCCAAAGTCTCAAAGCGATGTATCTGCGTCAATACGCCAGTCAATTCTTTGACCGCTTCTTCGGTATCGTAATCCGCCTGCAAACCCAACCAGAATTCGCTCGACGTGCCAAAGAACGCGGCTAGGCGTAACGCCGTATCCGCCGTAATCGACCGCTTGCCGGAGCAGATTGCCGAGATACGCGCCTCGGTCACGCTGAGCTCTTTTGCCAAACGATATTGGGTTACCCCTAACGGCATCAGAAATTCTTCACGCAGTACTTCACTAGGATGGATGTTGCGTAGTTTGGTTATATGGCTCATAGCTGTAACTCCTCAGTGATAGTCGCAGATTTCCACGCGACTGACTTGCCCTTCATTCCATTCAAGCACACGCGCCTCAGTACCGAGTGAAACACAAACCGCACTAGGGCTTTTTGCGGGCGGGATTCTAATACATCGATTTGGCAGAAATAGAGCTCAACGAATATGTAATGCGTGGGCTATCAGACATCCTTATAGCGACAAACCTGAGTCAAATTGCCTGCGCATGACTC
>JAUYFR010000159.1 GCA_030690855.1 Gallionellaceae bacterium | reverse complement strand
TAAAATAATCCATGTGCTGGGTGCGGCCAAAAAACTACGAAACTCTTTTTGAGCGATGGTGAATATCATGCGGGCTCGCTTTCGGTAATGCGGGCATAAACTTCTTCTAAATTACCTTTGATGGGTGCCAGTTGTTGTGCTTGCCAGCCGCGCTCGGCGGCGAGCGACAGTAGCGATACGCTGGTGTTGGTTTCCAGCGTATGCAAAATGCGGAAGCGAGTATCGGAAAGGGCTTCGACACTGGTAACGCCAGCAATGTTGTTAAGTTCGTCTAATGAAGGGGGGGCTAACAAAGTAACGATAAAGCCAGGTTGATGGCCATATTGCTGCATTCGTGCGCTACTGTCGCTGTAGATCAGTTTGCCCTTTTGCATGATCTCGACGCGGTCGCAAATATTTTCTACCTCGCTTAACAAGTGCGTGGAAAGAATTACGCTGTGGTGATCGCCGAGTTCACGAATGAGTGCGCGAATATCGCGAATTTGTGAAGGGTCAAGACCTACGGTGGGCTCGTCTAAAATAATGACTTCGGGACGATGAATGATGGCTTGCGCGATACCAACCCGTTGTTGGTAGCCCTTGGATAGTGTGCCAATGATTTTTTTGCCATTTTCAAGGAGGCCGCAACGGTGCTTGGTTTCAGTAAGGGCTGCAGAAATTTTATTTTTTTCGATGCGATGTAGTTTTGCGGCAAAAACGAGGTAGTCGTCAACGCGCATGTCACGATAAAGAGGGGGCGTTTCAGGTAGAAAGCCGATACAGGCTTTGGCCTGATCGGGTTGCTTAAGTAAATTAAAACCGCACACTTCAATCTCCCCGCTATGCGGCGTCAAAGTACCCGTTAGCATTTGTAACGTGGTGCTTTTGCCAGCCCCGTTGTGTCCGAGTAGTCCTAGCACTTCGCCGCGTTTGAGTTGAAGTGATATGTTTTGGACAACGTCACGCTGCCCGTAGTGGCGGCAAAGATTCAGAGCAGACAGGGTGGTGGGAGCGGTCATGCGGCTTTGGTGGTTGTGAGTTGGGGTGAATATAACCTAATATGCCGTCTCGCACCAAAACCACTGCTATCTTGGCTGATGAAAATGCACTCCATATATTACAAAACAATCTTTATTTCACTTCTTCTAGGTGCGTGCGCGCAGGCGCCTGTTGCGCCGACGACTGGCTCGCAGCAGGCGCCGAGGGTTGCGGCCGAAACTTCCCCAGAGGTTTCGCCACTGCCTAATGTGGCGCTAGACGAGCGCATGCTATATGAGTTTTTGTTGGGCGATATTGCGTTACAGCGTGGCCGTCCAGAGTTGGCAATGCAGGCTTATGCTGACTTGGCCAAAATCACGCGTGATCCACGTGTGGCAAGGCGAGCTGCGCAGTTAGCTTTTGAGTCCCGCCACATGGATAAGGCGATAGATGCTTTTGCTTTTTGGCAAGAATTAGAGCCTAAGGCGACGTTGCCAAATCAGATGTTGGTGTCACTGTTGCTGAGTGGCGGAAAACTGTCAGAGGCCACGCCTCATGTGCAGCGCTGGCTAGCAAAAGAATCCAAAAATGTGGGGCCAGTGTTTGTGCAGATACACGCTTTGTTGGCACGAGCATCAAGTAAGGCAATAGCATTTGATTGGATAAGCAAATTGGCGGAACCTTATCCTAAGGTGGCAGAGGCACATTGGGTGGTGGCACAGTTTGCACTAGATGCGAGTAAAAAGGAGTTAGCAAAGAGCGAAGCACAGCGTGCGGTTGAGTTGCGCCCTGAATGGGATGCGGCGGTGATGCTTGAGGCACAACTGTTGATGTCCACCGATGCTAAGTTGGGCTTGGAAAAGCTACTGACTTATTTGCAGGCCTATCCCGCTAATAATGAAGTTCGTTTGTATTACGCACGTGCACTTTTAGAGCAAAAATTTTACGTGGAGTCGCGAGCCCAATTCCAGCAATTGTTCGAGATCAATAGGGGCAACGTCGAGTTAGCGTTTGCTGTCGCGCTATTGTCTTTGCAGATGGGCGAGCTGGATCGCGCTGAAAAAGAATTCGAAAGTATGTTAGTGCAGGGCAAAAAAGATGCAGGCACCATTCACTATTATTTGGGACAGCTCAAAGAAACAAGGAAAGATGATGCCGGCGCGCTGGCTGAATATCAGCAAGTGTTACAAGGTGAATATGTTTTTGCGGCGCGGTTACGCGAGGCTTATTTGTTGGGCAAAGAGGCAAAAATAAAAGAGGCGCGTGCGATATTAAAGTCGGCACCGGTAACCAATAATCGGCAGCGAGTAACTGTCACCATTGTTGAGGCGCAGTTGTTGCGTGAAGCCAAACAATATGAAACGTCATATCTGGTATTGCTGGGCGCATTGGATGCATTGCCGAGCGATCCGCAGTTATTGTTTGAGGCAGCGATCACGGCTGACAAGCTTGGCAAAGTGGATGCTTTTGAACAAACGTTGCGTAAGTTGCTGCAAGTCGCACCTGAACATGCTCAGGCTTACAACGCTTTAGGTTATAGCTTGCTCGATCGTAATGTGCGCCTCGAAGAGGGTATGCGTTTAGTCGAAAAAGCTTATCAGCTTGAGCCAAATGATGCGGCTATTACCGATAGCGTTGGCTGGGGCTATTATCGTCTGGGTAGGATGGATAAGAGTGCCGAGTTATTG
>JAUYFR010000146.1 GCA_030690855.1 Gallionellaceae bacterium | reverse complement strand
GTAAATTCAGAAATAAAATAATTTTGGCCCAGTGTAGTGGTGGCACGCGCGTGCAAAGTGACCTCTTCCAAAGGCAGTACCAACCAGCGCCTCACTGCCAGCAAGGTGAAAAAGCTCACCAAACCTAATCCAAAAAAAATCGCCAACATGTAATACAGCGCCACTTGATTCATTTGGCCAAATATATATTGCTCATTGATACTCACTAATAGAGTGGCTTTACGCTTATTAACCCCCTCAAAAAAATCAAATTCACTATGAAACTTGGCATGGTTTGCAATCAAGGTTTTATCGATAAGCAACGCGTGAACATATTCACCGCCAAAAGTCGTATTTTTTAGCGCTCGCGAAGAAGAAATATCAATCTTCTTATCATCAAAAGAAATAGAGACTTCAGAAATGATGCGATTGGTAGCCGGCACTTGGTCGAGCAAGTTTTGCACTTCGCTCATGCGCTCTTTGCGCAACACCTTTTTAATATCTTCTTCTAGTCGGTAAACACTACGATTGACCTCATTACTCACATTTTGCAGCAGCACCCCACGCTCAAACAAAAAGAAGCCCGCAGATAACGTCAGCGTCAGCAGCAGAAAAACGCCCCCAAGCAGGACTGCAAAACGTTTTATTTTCACTGGATCAACCGATCTGTAATCACTTGCTGCGAATCCAGCAGCTGCCGATAACGTGAGATATCACCTTGATTTAGCCATTCAACCTGTTTAGTGGTTGCCATAAACTCATCATAAGTTTGCCCCTCAAGATAGCCATGCACCACCTCGTAATACTCCTGTGGGCGAGAGTGCAACGCATCTAAGGCTTTATCAAAAATAATTTTCAATTGCTTAATCTCTTTCGCGGAAGCAGAGACTGCGCGCTCATCTACAAACAAGGCATCAATCACAAAGAACGATTGCAACTCAGCGGTCGAACTCACCACCTCAAAACCTTTTTTCGTCAACTCAGTGGAATAAGGCGCATAGCTAATCACAATGACGGGAGCGCCTTGAGGCGAAAGCTGCGTCACCTCTTTTTGCGAAGTATCAGACAACTTAAACTGCAATTCTGTTAATTTATTTTCCGTAACAAACGCTTTAAAGAAATCCTCATTCATCGAGCCCATTTCCAAATACACGTTGATCGTTTCCTTGCTCTTACGCAATTGCGTTAGCTTGCGGTTAGACATAATGACATCCGCCCCCGCAGAACGATCAATCAAAAAAATCGGCCGGAAATGGCTGTAGTCTTTGAAGTGCAATAGTTCATATTGCGTCGCTGTAAAGCCTTGAGTGAAGCCACGCTCATACAACCTAGCGTTTTCAGAAAGGTCTACTACCCAAGTAAAGCGAAAAGGCGTTTTCTCCAGCCAGCCTTTTTCTTGCGCGTAGATAAATGGCGTGAAACCGACCCAAGGGTTACTAGAGATGCGAACCTGTCGATCAGTTTCGTGTTGAGAGAAATAAGAAAGTCCTGCGCCTAACAGCATCAAGCCTAAGCCCACTATCCAAAGAATTTTACTTTTCGAGTTGTTCATCACGCCTCCCTAACTAAAAATCAACCCGCTCACCCTAGCCCTGACCCTTTACCTAAAAATTAAAACGTATGCGTGAGTGACAACATCACATTACTCTTACCCCACTGCTGTCCGTTAAAAGTCCAAGCATTACTCGCGTTGGTACTGGTGTAATTCAGCCCCAACACATAACCACTGAAATCTTGAGTGTGTGCTACTTTATAATCTTCGTAGCTCAGCGCATTACCGGGAGTGTCGGTGGTTTTACCCACAAACGTCTGCTTGCCGTAATGCCCAATCAGCGACATACCACTATCAGCGAACGGATAGGTCGCCGTTAAATCCAAGTAATTTGTACCTTTAGTGCCCGGCGTGGTCAAAAAGCCATCTAACAAACTGTACGAATATTTAATGCTCAACCATTTATGTGCCACGGCAACATAGGCCTCAAGCGTATCGGCGTTATTGAAGCCCCCAGCAGTATTAGGCTCATAGCCGCCCAGATAGTTATAGCGCACCAAGCCAAGGTCGTAACTCACATCCGCGACGACATAATTTTTAATGCCCAGATAAGTGTCTAGCTCCACCGTGCCATCTCCGCTGGTGACTGCCCCACTGTCTTTAATCCAGCGCACATTAGAAGCCCACGCGCCCAAATAAAACCCACTGCCATGTGCATAATCCCCCCCGCCTTGAATCGCTGGTTTGTGGCTGGTTTGCGTAAGGCCGCGCACGATGTAGTCGGAGACGATGCCAATGTTGTAGGTGACTGGAGAAGCGGATGGTGTTTCAGCCGCAACCGCAGGTATTGCGAAAGCCATGGTCAGTGCGGTGATCAGTAATTTTGATTGCTTCATTTTTCTTCCTTTTTTATTAATAATTTATTCGTGAATCAAGAGCTGCGTCGGGTTGAAACCCGACCTACGGGAGGCGTTAGGTTTCGTTGGGGTTCAGGCTTGGACTGCGCTACAGATTGCGGCTGATTTTGCTCGGTACTCATCGCGTCCCCTACTCGATTAGCCTGCTGTTCTAAGCTTCGTCTGCGTGGAGGCGGGCAATGGCAACGAAATCATCAAAATGCGCCAAGAACGCATCCGCCACATCTGGATCGAAATGCGTGCCGCGTCCTTCGGCAATAATGGTGCGAACTTTGTCCAGAGGCATGGCAGGCTTGTAAGGGCGCACTGAAAGCAGCGCATCAAACACATCCGCCAGCGCCATAAGCCGTGCAGAAACAGGAATACCCTCGCCGCACTTACCATCTGGATAGCCACTGCCATCCCATTTTTCGTGGTGCCAGCGGGCGATTTCTTTAGCCACCGAGAGGAACGGCAAAGAGCGTTCGATATCGCCCTCGGCATGTTCAATCGCATCACTGCCCAACTTGGCGTGCGTTTTCATCACCGTCCACTCTTCTGGCGTTAGCTTTCCAGGCTTGAGCAAGATGTTGTCAGGAATGCCCACCTTACCGATGTCATGCAAGGGCGCAGAGCGCGCTAACAGTTCAATATATTGAGTACTCAGCAAGGCTTCAAAACGTGGATGATGACGCAACAGGGTGGCGATATGCTGCACGTAGCTTTGCGTACGCAAAATGTGGTTACCGGTATCGGTGTCGCGGGTTTCGGCCAAGTGCGCGAGCGCACGAATACTGACCTGCTGGGTAAGATTGTTTTCTTCCATACGACGCGCTACTTCAGCTTCAAGTGTGGCGTTTTGGTTTTTCAGCCAGTCACGTGCTAACTTGGCTTGCAGTTGGGTATTGATACGCGCTAACGCCACGACAGGGACAATCGGTTTAGTGATGTAGTCCACCGCGCCTTGCTTCAGGCCGCGCTCTTCCTCACCCGCGCCCACCAAAGCGGTGAGAAAAATAACCGGAATGTCACGGGTAGCGGGCTCCGCTAAGAGATTTGCTAACACCGCATAGCCATCCATCACCGGCATCATTACATCGAGCAAAATAAGATCGGGCTTGGCTTGTCCATTGACAATGCGCAAAGCAAGCTCGCCAGTGGTCGCTGCCAGCACTTGGTATTTTGGACGAAGAAGCTCGTTTAAAACATAGAGGTTTTCAGATGAATCATCGACGATAAGAATGGTGGCTGTTTGCGTTTGCATGCTTATTTCTCTTTTAAATTTGTACAGCTCTTGTCGGACTCAAGTCCGACCTACGAAAACCATTGCGCCCCTTTTGTAGGTTGGGCTTTAACCCAACAACGTCGGACTCAAGTCCGACCTACAAAACCTCTTTTCCTCTTGTGGGTCGGGTTTCAACCCGACGCTTGCTGTTGGGCTAAAGCCCAACCTACAAAACCCCAAACTCTTTTACTTTTCCTTAACCCTCTCCCTAGCCCTCTCCCACAAGTGAGAGAGGGAACGGCTCAGTGGCGGTGCAACTCCCCTCTCCCACTTGTGGGAGAGGGGCTGGGGGAGAGGGCTAAAGGAAAGAAAAAGTGCGCGACTCCCAACCGCCCCCAGGCCAACCTTAGTTTAGACACCCCTAAGTTTCAATCACCCTATCTAGCCAGCCGAGTGCCTCAAATTTTCTAATGTTTTTAGCGCGCCACTAAAATCAAAATGTTTTATCTGCTCGCCTAACGCGATTCCTGCCTCCCCAAATTTTGCGTGCAAGGCTGCTTGATTTTTTTCAAACAAAGGAATCGCCGCTGCATCATTTTTCTCAATCAGCGATGCCATTCTTTTTAGCAGCATTTTTAATTCGTGTGCTTCCAACTCCGTCGCCACGAGGACGGGTTGCGCTGCAAAAGCGCTCGCCAGTGCTTTTGCCAATGCGGCGAATTCAACCGTCATTGCGGCAATCTCTTCGGCGAATAATTCACTCGCAAGCTCCGTCTCACCTCTTGTGCGCAATCGAGCATCTATATTGGCCGCTAGCGCCGAGAGTTTTTCCGCTCCCATTGTGGCCGCAGTACCCTTGATGGTGTGCGCTAAACGCCGAGCATCTTCATATTCTTTGGCCGACAAGTGCGTTTGCAAAAGATTCATGTCTTTACTATGTTCACTGACAAAGCGCTGCATCAGGCTGGCATATTTTTCGGCATTGCCGTTGAGCGCGATGAGACCACGCGCCACACTCACACCAGGAATGACGGCCAAGTGTTGCAATACGGTTTCTGCGCTGCCATTACCCTCTTTCGGTTTTTCAACCAGTTTTGCGGTAACTGCTGACACTTCAGTAATAGGTGTTCGCGCCAACCACAGGCTCAGCACGCTGTAGAGCACTTTAGGGTCAACCGGTTTGGCCACAAAATCGTTCATGCCGGCTTCTTCGCAAATATGTCGATCTTCGTCAAAGGCATTAGCCGTCATCGCAATAATAGGTTTATCGCGCCATTCGGCTAATTTGCGAATGGCACGCGTGGCTTCGACACCGTCCATGTGCGGCATTTGCATGTCCATAAGAATGAGATCGTAGCCCTGCGCCTTAATCATCTCGAGTGCTTGCAAGCCATCTTCTGCCACGTCCGCATTTAAGCCCACGCCATGCAACAACTCTAGTGCCACTTCGCGATTGATCGCATTATCTTCAGCTAACAGGATACGACGCCCCGCGTGCGTTTTGCGCAAATGATCCTCGGCATTTTTTTCATGCATATTCAACGTTGGCGGCATCGCACCTTGGCCACGATGCAAGCGCGCGGTAAACCAGAAAGTACTGCCTTTACCCGGTGTGCTCTCGACACCGAATTCTCCGCCCATCAGTTGCGCCAAGCGGCGCGTAATCACCAACCCCAAACCTGTGCCCCCATATTTACGCGTAGTGGATGAGTCAGCTTGCTCGAAGGCATGGAACATACGCGGCATTTGCTCAGGGGTAATACCGATACCTGTATCCGCTGCTTCAAAGCGCACCAACAATTCGCCCGCTTTTTCTTGCAGTAATTTGGCACGTAAAGAGATGCGCCCCTCGTCGGTAAATTTAACCGCATTACTGGCGTAATTGAGCAGGGCTTGACGCAAGCGAGTGGGGTCGCCGTTTAGCCACATTGGCACTTCATCGTAGGATATTTCAATGCTCAGTTTTTTCTCTTTGGCGGTGTGCCCAATAATGGAGGCAACGTTATCAAGAATACTGGAGAGGTGGAAATTGGTACTTTCGATGTGCAGGCGACCCGATTCAATCTTGGACAAATCAAGGATGTCATTGATGATGCTTAACAGGTGCTGGCCAGCACTGTCGATTTTAGTAAGGCGATCTAACTGCTCTTTATTCGCGCCGCGCCGGAGTAAATAGTTCAAGCCAATAATGGCGTTCATCGGGGTGCGAATCTCGTGGCTCATGTTGGCCAGAAAAATACTCTTTGCCTCGTTAGCGGCATCCGCTTGTTCGCGCGCGGCCACTAGCTCTTTGGTACGGACCTGCACTTCTTCTTCCAAGTGCTCTTTATGGCGATGCAATTCTTCTTCCATACGTTTGCGTTCTTCGACTTCGTCCGCTAAATTTTCGTTAGCGTTCCGTAGGCTACTTTCGCGGTTAGCAACCGCGAGTGACATCGCCTCAAACCCTTCGAGTATCGGTGCAAATTCTTCGTAGACATGCTCTGAATCTAATTGTTGATATTTGCCTGTAACGATATTGCGCGTTGCTTCACCAATTTGTTCGAGCGGCTTTTTGAGCAATTTAGTTAGCAGCCAACGCATGGACAGGGAGAGTGCCACAATCAACATGAGCAGAGTGACGATGCCCCCCAACAACAATTCCTTGTCGCGATTGTCAGCTAGACTTTGGTTAATCCCAATCTCAATTTCGCCGATATCTTGACCATTATGTATCACGGCAATTTTGCGCTTGAGCTTGCTGGTTTCAGGCTTAATATGTTGATAAACAATGCGGGCCTGATCATCGCGAATAATCAATGAAACGATCTCGATGTTTCCGGCGAATACGCTACCGATTTGTGCCACGCGCTCATCATCAATATTCCACAACGGCCACTCTAACTCGCCCCGCAGGTGTTCGGCATATTCAGCAACTTTGCTTTCACTGGCATTGCGCGCGTCGTAGGCGAAATATAAATAGCTCAGCAGATTAAAGCTGAAAGAAACTAGAGTAATGAGCACAATCAGCGCGATGCTGAGTTGCTGGAAAAGCGATTTAGATTTGCTTTTAATTTGCATTAGTTCGATTGAGATAAGCGCTACTGACTGATCAAGGCGTCATCATACGATTTTACGAAACTAAACAGTTCAGTAAAGTAAGTGTCTCGCACATTATTTTTGCCGTAATGCTTTTCCAAAATTTCATAATAGGCGCGACTATGCACCGTCGCAGCCAAGACATTTCGATAGCGCTTCGCAAGCGCCTTGCCATGCGCTTGCGAAGTGTCAATCATGATGGCAATGGGGCGTTGCGAGTCAGGAACAATATATTCAGCGAAGTTTTCGGTTTCGTTGGGGAATTCTTTTTTAATGGCATGGCGCCCTGCCCCTGCCACCATGATGCAAAAATCTAAACGCTCTCTTTTCAGTTTGCGTAATAGCGATTCGTTGCTATCACTCTCCTCAATTGTGATGCCATTGCGCAAAAATATTTGTTTATCTTCTAAAGTGCCGCGCAACACACCCATGGTGTTACCACGCAACGCTCTCATTCCCTGAAAATTCATGATAGGGTGATGCGGCTTGTAATAAAAAAAAGCCAGCCGAAATAAACCGATGGGAATCACCGTGCGCTGAGTTTTACTGGTGATGATGTCAGGGTCGCCCACAATAAAACTGGCCTCGCTGGTGCGGAAGCGCTTTACCGGCAGATAGTCGATGCTGTAGGGGATGCCCGCTGCTTCTGACATCAAGCGCAACATACTGCCGCCTACGCCATTATTGGATAGTGAAGCGGACCAAAAAGGCGGTGTTTCAGTGGATTGAAAAACGATGGGCTGTGTTTCGGCACGGGCAACGAGTATCGGTGCCAACAAAAAAACCAATAATGTCAGCGCCGCTCTCATCACCGCGTAGAGGTACGGCGTGCCGTGTCCGTTGTGTCTGTGCTCATCGATTTGAAGATTTGAAGAAATAGCATTTAACCCAAATAATTCACTAGTAAAAACTGCGTCATTCCGGCAAAGGCCGGAATCCAGTCATAAAAAAACATGCCGCGAGTGCGTGGTTGTCGCCGATTTATCGGCTTTACAACCACGGCCTACCCCTTGCGGGTGCGCAGACAAAACCATGATGTTGTCCCACTTTCGTGGGGGTTTGTTAATCATCTGGATTCCGGCCTTCGCCGGAATGACGCAGTTTTTTCTAATGGATTATTTGGGATTAATGTGGATACAAGCAACTATAAATTCGACCGGGAAGAAGCCAATGCTCGCTAATTCATTCAGTAACGAAGAAGTGCTGCTGCGCCAAATGGTGGAAACTATCGTCAATGAAGTTGCGCCGGAAACCATTATTC
>JAUYFR010000134.1 GCA_030690855.1 Gallionellaceae bacterium | reverse complement strand
AATACCGACCATTTCATGGACGGCGGGGCCGTCCCTGGAGCAGGTCAGCCAACGTTGCTGGCTGATGGGTGGCGATGCCGATTCACGATAGCTGAGTGCAGAATCCAGTTAAAACGAAAAAGCGGGTTGTGAAAATCGAACCAGTCTGGTTTTATTTGCACAGTAGTCAGTAATTTTGACTACGGCTGATTCAACTTTGAAGCATAGCTTTTGTGAGTCGAATTTAGATGGCGAGCTGCGTTAATATCGGAGCCACTTAAAAACGCCCAAGTTCTGGATCGTGCCCAAAAGAGACATTCAGCATGGCACTTTGGACGACATGCTCTTCGCTGAATAGAATGAAAAAGTGATAGCATTAAAAATGTTTGATCAGAAAGCTAATCAATGCACACCACTCAGCAGCCGAGTTCAACGGTTTCCAAGGTCTGGAATCAATGGCAACAAGCAAGAAACCTAAACCCGTCGCAATATGTTGACTGGGGTGATCATCCGACGATATTGGCGTTGCTATATGGAGAGATGTTTGGTTCGCCTTCAACCAGCATATTCGATTACCTGAAGCAGGCTTACCCAAATTTTGTAAACAGTTCCGTGCTAAGCCTGTGTGCGGGTGACGGCGCGTTTGAAAAATTACTGCTCAAGCAAGGGGTGTTTGGCACGATTACTGGTATAGACCTTGCCGAAGAAAGGGTCGGAACCGCCAATGCGCAAATTGCCGAGTTTGAAGGCCGCCTGAATTTTATTGTTGGTGACGTTAACAAAGGGGATTTCGGCGTAGCCCTCTACGACGTAGTGTTTGCAAAAGCCGCGCTACACCATGTGGAACAACTAGAGTCTATGTTCGCTGGTATAAAAAAGTGCCTAAAGCCAGGTGGCAAGCTGGTAACTGTTGATTTTTTCGGCCCAACCCGGTTTCAGTGGTCTGATGCGCAATTGGATGCGGTCAATCATTTCATCGACACCGCGATACCTGACACATTGCTTAAGCGGGCAGACGGTTCACGTCACCACAATATCAACAGGCCAACTATTGAAGCGATGATTGCGATGGATCCCTCAGAGGCCGTGAGATCCAGCGATATAGACCACCTTATCAGGCAGCATTTTAGTCAAATCCGCGAATTTCAGATTGGAGGTGCTTTGCTGAGCTTGATTTTCGATCCTACGGTAGTAAACAACTTCGACTGCAGCAATCCGCAGCACAATGAGATTATCCATGCAGCTTTTCACTATGAGCGAAGACTGATGGCAGAAAACAAGATAGGCAGCGATTTTAAATTCATTGTGGCGCAGGCATGATCTTCCGATTTGCCCTTAGCAGCGATTCGAAAATATTTGCTTTGGGACATCTTCTGCACTTGGTGAATGGCGGCTTTGAGGCAACTTAATAAAAACGGCGCTGAAACCCGCCTGAAACAATGGCCGCGCGTTTTAATAAATACTGACTTATGAGCAATTAGAATTATTTGCACCAAATCAATTATGGCCATTGCAAACGAAAAAGAACTTTTATCCATGATGATGACCGCATTCCCGCCAGTCCGGAAAGCGCTGGTTATCGCGCCGCACCCCGATGATGAAGTGTTCGGCTGCGGCGGAACCCTGTCGCTGCTGCAGGGCAGCGGCAGCGTTGTCACGATACTCATCGTGACTGACGGCGCGCTGTACGGTGACAATGCCGGCGGGAAGCTGATCGAAATCCGCGCAGAAGAATCGCGCACCGCCGCCGGGGTGCTGGGACTCAACGCGCCGGTATTCTGGGGATTGCCGGATCGCGGAGTCAATTACGGCGAAGCATTGATCGGACGGTTGAGCGAAATAATCCTGGAGACCGAGGCAGATCTGGTGTTTCTCCCCTCGCCCACCGAGTGGCACCCTGACCATCAGGCAATTGCTTTTGCCGGCGCCGAGGCAATTCGCCGCCTTGGAGGCAAGCGGCAGGCTGCGTTCTACGAAGTGAGCGATCCATTGCCCTGCCCCAACCTGATTCACGACATCAGTTCCGTGGAAGAACAGAAAAATCAGGCACTGCGTTGTTTCCACTCGCAACTGCAGGAGCAGCCGTTTGATACCCGCATTTCAGGGATCAATCATTTTCGCGCCCTCCACCTTGGCGCACAGGTAAAAAGCGCCGAAGCGTTTAGCTTGCTGGCCGCCGCCGATCTTGACAAGGGCTTGCACATTTTGTTTGATGGGCCTTTGGCATACCGGCGCAACCTGGGTTTCGCCACCAGCGGTGGTGACATACCCCTGGTGAGCGTGATTATCCGCAGCATGGATCGGCCAACCTTGATGGATGCACTCGATTCCCTGGCATTGCAAACCTATTCAAATATCGAGGTGGTGCTGGTTAATGCAAAGGGTTCTGAACACCGGAACATGGAGCAATGGTGCGGTCATTTCCCTGTCCGCCTGGTTGGTACCGGCGAACGGTTGCCCAGAAGCCGGGCGGCAAACATGGGCCTGGATGCCGCACATGGCGAATATTTGATGTTCCTGGATGACGACGACTGGATCGAGGCAGATCATATTCAAAAATTGGCTACTGCCATCAGACAGCATCCTGAATTCAAGGCGGTTTACACAGGCGTCAGGTGCGTCGATGAAAGGAAGAATCCGCTCGCCAACAAATTTGATGCGCCGTTTGATGCGGTACAGATAGTGGCTGGAAATTTCATACCCATACACGCAGTTTTATTCTCGCGAGACTTGCTTGATCTCGGTTGTCGTTTGGACGAATCCCTGGATTTATATGAGGATTGGGATTTCTGGATCCAGTTGTCGAGACACGGTGATTTTTTGCAGGTTGAAGGCTTAAGCGCAGTTTATCGAATTACCCAGCAAACTGGTTTTGGTGTAAACGCAGACCCCATCGTGGCCGAACGCGCTGCTTTGATGCTCTATAAGAAATGGCTTAACCGATTGGGCGATCGGCAAATCACAGGTTTGATGCAGGCCGTTCGGCATAATCCGATAAAAGATAGCCAGATTTCCGGTCTTCACCAAGCCTTGGGTGAACGCGACGGACAGATCGCCAAACTCAACCAAGTCTTAGCCGAGCGTGACGGACGGATCGCTGGCTTGGCTGAAGCCGTGCATGATAAGGAAGCACATATTGTCAATCTCGACCATGCTTTAAAAGAGCGTGAAGAGCAGATTAGCAACCTTATTCGGGCAGCAGCCGAGATTCGCGGATCAACCAGTTGGCGATTGACGAGCCCCGTTAGATTCGTTGGCCGCCAGTTATTGCGAATCAAGATAGCTCTCAAAGCGTTGCCTTATGCGTTGTCGATGTGCGGTGGGTATCGAGGGTTAATTAAGCATGTGTGGAGCAAGTATAAAAACGAAGGTATCGGCGGTATCAAGCGTCGTATACTTTTTTCAGCTTCACCTGGCACGCTACCTCCCATTATTGACTATGCGCAACTTGGCCACAACGATTACAGCGAGTGGGTGCGTCGTTACGACACACTGACCGACCAGGATCGGGAGAAGATTAAAACCCGAATAAGCCAGTTACACAAAACCCCGCTCATTTCGGTGGTGATGCCAGTGTATAACCCGCCCCTGAATATGCTCGAAGACGCAATTCGTTCAGTTCAGGGCCAACTCTACCCGAACTGGGAATTGTGCATTGCCGACGATGCATCGTCGGATGTGGACGTACTCAAGTTGCTTCAACGCTACGCGGATAATGACTCGCGCATTAAAGTGGTGTTCAGGGAGAAAAATGGCCACATATCTGCCGCATCCAACTCTGCGCTGGATCTGGTCAATGGTGAATATATTGCACTGCTTGACAACGATGATTTGTTGCGCGAACACGCTTTGTTTTGGGTTGCAGACGCGATTGTTACCAACCCTGATGCCGGGCTGATTTACTCCGACGAGGACAAGATAGACCAATCAAGGCTGCGCTACGATCCGTATTTCAAACCGGACTGGAACCCCGATCTGTTTCTTTCCCACAATATGATTTGCCACTTGGGTGCATATCGCACCGATTTGGTCAGAAAGCTTGGCGGCTTCCGCGAGGGTTACGAAGGAGCGCAGGATTACGACTTGGCTTTGCGTTGCACCGAACAACTTGCGCCCCGGCAAATCGTGCATATTCCCAGAGTGCTATACCACTGGCGCAGCCATTCGGGGAGTACCGCGCAAGCAGGAAGTGAAAAGAGCTATGCGCTTTTGGCCGGCGAGCGGGCCTTGAATGATCATTTTGCGCGCACCCATGTCTCCGCAAAGGCTGAATTGCTGGACTTTGGCATGTATCGCGTGCGATACGCCATTCCAACTCCTGCACCCTTGGTCAGCCTGATTATCCCTACGCGCAATGGCCTGAATTTAATTAAACAGTGCATCGAGAGCATTTT
>JAUYFR010000129.1 GCA_030690855.1 Gallionellaceae bacterium | reverse complement strand
AGGCTCTATATTTTCTTTTGATATAGAGAGAGGCGATGTCGAAAAACTTGCGCAACCTTTTGTGATTACACATTCGCGGCATGACTTGCGCGGTGTAGTGGTGGCGCTGGTGGAGGATGACCCCGATATTCGGATGATGCTGACGGACTCAATGGAAGAGTGGGGTTGTCGCGTGTTTGCTGCGGAGGAGTCTAATGAGATGTTGCGTATGTTAGAGGCGGCACGCCAGAGCCCTGATTTGTTGGTATGTGATTATCGATTGCCAAATGGTGAGACGGCCGTGCATGTGATTAAGCGTCTGCGGGAGTTATGGGGCGGAGGGGTGCCAGCGCTTGTCTTAACCGGCGATACTGCACCTGAGGCGCTACGGAACATTAATGCCAGTGGCGCGATGTTGCTACATAAGCCGATCGCCCCATCACGGCTACGCACCATGATGTATTTTTCCTTGCATGGTGAAAGTTGAGCCCACAGTGGGTGATGGTATGATTGCAAGCAAGGGTTGAGTGTTGCTTTTTTCGTTTGTTCTTTACTCCGCTTGAGGGATAACCAGCGACTTGCACGGTTTGACCGTGCTTAGTCGAATGGCTAGTTAGAGAGAGGGGTTTCGTTCAAGAGTTTGAATAAGGGGTGGGAACCACATGAAGATTAAAGTTTTGATGGTTGATGATCACGCACTGTTTCGTGATGGGATGCACTACGTACTACAGCAACTCGCCGATTCAGTTGAAGTGTTCGACTCTGGAAATTTTGTCGATGGCATGAAGCAAGCGGCCGATCATCCTGATCTTGATCTTGCATTGTTAGATTTACACATGCCGGGTAGTGACGGTGTGAATGCCATTAGCACTTTTAATAAAGCGCACCCTAGTATTCCTCTTGTGGTGGTGTCTGGCTCGGATCAGCGCGACAACATCGAAAAAGTGATGGAATGCGGCGCGATGGGTTTTATCTCCAAAATGTCCTCCAGCAAAATGATGCTCTCTGCCTTGCGCATGGTGTTGGATGGTGGGGTTTACTTGCCACCACAATTGTTGCAACAAGCGATGACGGGGATAGATCAGGGGGGAGATAAACGCACTGATCGTATCAACAAAAGTGGTTTGACCACACGCCAAATGCAAACTTTACAGCTTCTGGCTGAAGGCCTGTCCAACAAAGAAGTGTCTGAGCGCATGGGCTTGGCCGAAGGCACAGTGAAAATTCATACGGCTGCGGTGTATCAAGCTTTGCGCGTCAACTCTCGTTTAGAAGCGGTTAGCGCAGCAAGGCGTATGGGTTTGTTGCCTCCCATAGATTCAGACTTCGACAGCTCGGCTGTCTAATTCCTTAGTGCAGCCTTTGACCGAAAAATTACTAGCACTGTTACGCGAGTCTCGCTGGCTTGCGCTGATGGCGCTGGCAGCCTATTTTATTCTCGTGTTGTATGGCTATGATCCCGCTGACTCCGCATGGTCGCACAGTGCGGATGCCGTCATCGCGCACAATCCTGGTGGTGTCGCGGGTGCATGGCTATCTGATCTCATCCTTTATATTTTTGGATTTTCTGCATGGTGGTGGGTGGTCTATCTACTCCATCGCGTCTTGTCTTCTTATCGCAATATTCGCGCAGACAGTTTATTTGGTGAGCGTGCAGGATGGCTCGCCATTTTGGGTTTTGCCGTGTTGCTGTTTTCCAGTAGCGCACTCGAAGCGTTGCGTTTATATACTTGGCAAGTAGTGTTGCCACTAGCGCCCGGCGGCATGGCGGGGGCGATATTAGGGGGCGCGCTAGCTCAGATGATGGGTTATACCGGCGCCACTTTGTTACTGCTGACGTTGATGGTGGTGAGCTTTAGTTTGTTTACGGGCATGTCCTGGTTGCGCTTTATTGATCTATTGGGTGGCGGCCTCGAAGATGCTTATTTGTGGATGCGTAATGCTTGGCAAACGCGGCAAGATAAGCGCATCGGCGAACAAGCTATTAGCGAGCGTAGCGCGGTGGTTGAGGTCGAGAAAAAGCGTGTTGAAGAACACGAACCTATTCGCATTGAATTGCCGGTGGTTGAAGTGCCTCGCTCCACTCGTGTGGAGCAAGAAAAACAAGTGTCGTTGTTTGCAGAGTTACCCGATTCACCACTTCCCCCGCTGCATTTATTAGACCCCGCTACGCACACGGTTGAGATGCTCTCGTCGGATACATTGGAATTTACCTCGCGTTTGATCGAGCGAAAATTGATGGACTTCGGCGTGGAAGTTAAAGTCGTCGCGGCCTATCCCGGCCCAGTAATTACCCGTTATGAGATTGAGCCAGCGGTCGGTGTGAAGGGTAGCCAGATTATTAATCTGGTGAAAGATTTGGCGCGTGCGCTGTCGGTGGTGAGTATTCGGATGGTAGAAACCATTCCCGGCAAAGCTTACATGGCGTTGGAACTGCCTAATCCCAAACGGCAGATGGTGCATCTCTCCGAAATATTGGGCTCGCAAGTTTATGCCGACATGGGCTCGATGTTGACGATGGCGATGGGTAAAGATATTTCTGGCAAACCCGTTGTCGCCGATCTCGCCAAGATGCCGCACGTATTGGTGGCGGGTACGACCGGCTCAGGTAAGTCAGTGGGTATCAACGCAATGATTCTCAGCCTTCTTTATAAAGCGACTCCGCAACAAGTGCGCATGTTGCTGATTGACCCGAAGATGCTGGAACTCTCGGTGTACGAAGGCATTCCGCATTTGTTAGCACCGGTGGTGACCGACATGCGCCAAGCGGCGTCAGGCTTGAATTGGTGCGTGCAAGAAATGGATAAACGCTACAAGCTGATGTCGGCATTGGGTGTGCGCAACATGGCGGGCTATAACCAAAAAGTGCGCGATGCAGTTAAAGCAGGTGCGCCACTCACCAATCCTTTCACGCTGACGCCAGATAATCCAGAGGCATTAGAAGAGCTGCCCTTCATCGTGGTGTTTATCGATGAGCTGGCCGACCTGATGATGGTGGTGGGTAAAAAAGTGGAAGAGCTAATCGCGCGCTTGGCGCAAAAGGCGCGTGCATCAGGCATTCACTTGGTGTTAGCAACGCAGCGTCCCTCAGTCGATGTGATTACCGGGTTGATTAAAGCGAACGTGCCGACGCGCGTCGCGTTTCAAGTGTCCAGCAAAATTGATTCGCGCACAATTTTGGATCAAATGGGCGCAGAGGCCTTATTGGGTCAAGGCGATATGCTGTATTTGCCACCCGGCACCGGCTATCCGCAACGCGTGCATGGCGCCTTTGTGTCCGATCAAGAAGTGCATCGCGTGATTGAGTATCTCAAATCGCAAGGTGAGGCGAACTATATCGAAGGCGTCTTAACCTCGATGGATGAGCAAGGCGATGGTGGGGAGCTAGATGGCGGTGCAGATGCCGAAGCTGATCCGCTTTATGATCAAGCCGTTGCGCTGGTGTTGAAATCACGCCGCGCTTCAATTTCTTATGTGCAACGTGATCTGCGTATCGGCTACAACCGTGCGGCTCGTCTAATCGAGCACATGGAAAAAGCAGGCGTAGTGAGTGCAATGCAACATAACGGCAATCGTGAAGTGATTGCTCCTAACAGGACGGAATAACCCCTCCCAACCTCCCCTTGTGCGAGCATCCGCTACGCGGATTGCCTGCTTACCCCACTTCAGGGGAGGAGCGGCTCGGCTCTCTCCCTGACAAGGGAGGGCTGGGGTGGGTTAGAAACGTAGAACAAATCTCAGGAATACAAAAAATGCAGAAGTTATTGGCTCTATTGTTTTTTGTCTTGCCGCTAGCCGCTCACGCCGCCGCGACTGACAAGCTTAAAACCTTCATCGCTGCTACGCATTCAGCGCAGGCAAATTTCACACAAGAGGTTGTCGATAAAAACGGTAAGCGGATTCAAAGCGCCTCCGGCACTATGCAATTTGTGCGCCCCGGAAAGTTTCGCTGGGTATATCAAAAGCCCTACGAGCAAATCATCGTCGGCGATGGCAAAAAATTTTGGATGTACGACGTTGATTTAAACCAAGTCACCGTAAAGAAATTGGATGCAGCCTTGGGCGGCAGTCCGGCGGCATTGCTTTCGGGTAGCAACGAAATAGAGCGTGGCTTTACGCTGAAAGATAAGGGCGAAAAAGACGGTTTAGAATGGTTGGAAGCCAAGCCAAAATCGGCTGAATCTAACTTTGAAAAAATACTCATGGCATTTAATAGCAATTCTGAACTGAGGGTGATGGAGCTATTTGATGCTTTTGGTCATCGCACCGTGTTGCGTTTTTCAGAGTTGAAAAACAACCCCTCATTTTCACCGCAACTGTTTAGCTTCGTGCCTCCTAAAGGTGCGGATGTGCTGGGCGAGTGATCTAAATGGTTCCTGCGTTTAAAACACCAAGCAAAGCACTTTTTCCTGCAGGAGAAGGTGCATGAAAAATCGTACCATCAATGTCACAGCCATCCAACTTTCAAACCTCTCGAATTCGAGAGGTTTGAAAGTTGGATGGCTGTGAAGGTTTATTACGGCGAATTTGCCACAATTAAAATCACTTCATGGCTTTCTGAAATTAAAGGAGCGTTCGTATGACAAGCCGCATTATTACTGTGCAAGGCAGCGTTGTATCCATTGCCACTCGGCATGAGCAGGATTACATCTCTCTCACCGATATGGTTAAGAATTTTGACGGAGGCAGTGCGTTGATTGAGCAGTGGCTCAAAAACAAAGACACGGTGCTATTTTTGGGTGTTTGGGAGCAGCTCAATAATCCCGGTTTCAAATCTAATTCCCCCGAATTCGAGGGAATTAGATTTGAGGCTGGGCGCAACAGTTTTTTCCTCTCCGCCAAGAAATGGATAGAAGCGACGGGGGCAATCGGGCTGTATGCCAAAGCAGGACGTTACGGCGGCACCTATGCTCACCGTGACATTGCCTTCGAGTTTGGTTCATGGTTGAGTCCAGAGTTTAAGCTCTATCTCATCAAGGAATTCCAACGTCTGAAGGATGAAGAAGCCAGCACAAAGTCGCTGGAGTGGAGTTTTCAACGCACCCTCGCCAAGGTCAATTACAAAATTCATACCGATGCCATCAAGGAGCGGCTGATTCCGCCACGCTTGACCAAGGCGCAGATGGGTATCATTTACGCCAGTGAAGCGGACTTGCTCAACGTTGCCTTGTTTGGCCTCACCGCCGCAGAGTGGCGAGTAGCCAATCCGAAAACGGATGGCAATATGCGCGACTTTGCGACACTGGAACAACTGGTGGTTTTGTCCAATCTGGAAAGCATCAATGCGGTGCTGATACATCAAGGGTTGGAGCAAGCCGCACGTTTGATGCAGTTGAACGCTATCGCTATTAGCCAGATGCAGTCTTTGTTGAGTAATCGCATAGTTAAACGATTGACGAGTACGAGCTCGTTGAAGGAGGGGTGAGCATGGAAAGCATCGCCGCACACATTTCGAACTCAGTGCGTTCGAAATTGCTAGTGTTACGGGTTGTAAGTAAGAATTCCGACGCACTGTGTCGGAATTTTGATGTGAGCGTTATCAATAGACAGACAAGAGACGGTAATGTCTGATCTCTTTGCCCCCAAACAACCCGCTGCTCCGCTCGCTGAGCGCTTACGTCCCAAGCACATTGACGAAGTTATCGGGCAATCGCATTTGCTCGGTGAGGGCAAGCCGCTACGCTTGGCGTTTCAATCGGGAAAATTGCATTCGATGATTTTGTGGGGGCCGCCGGGGGTGGGAAAGACCACCTTGGCGCGGTTGATGGCCTCGGCCTTTGATGCGGAATTTGTGCCGCTGTCTGCAGTGCTTTCGGGTGTGAAAGATATTCGCGAGGCCATTGCACACGCCGAGCACACACTGCAACAAAGTGGACGTCACACCATTTTGTTTGTGGACGAGGTTCATCGTTTTAACAAATCTCAACAAGATGCTTTTCTGCCTTACGTCGAGCAAGGCTTAGTCACGTTTATTGGTGCGACCACCGAAAATCCTTCCTTCGAAATGAACAGCGCGTTGCTGTCACGCGCGCAAGTGTATGTGCTGAAGTCCTTGAGCGAAGCGGAATTGGGAGAATTGCTGGAGCGTGCTCGCGCTGATATGTCTTGTGTAGGTCGGGTTTCAACCCGACAAGACATCTCTGTCGCTAATGAAAGCGTCGGGTTAAAACCCGACCTACAGGCGGATGCTTTGGAGTTTTCTACCGATGCCAAGGAGCGCATCATCGTTTACGCCGATGGTGATGCGCGGCGCTTGCTCAATGTGTTGGAACAATTACAAACCGCAGCCGAAGCCACAGAGCTGAAAAATATCGACGCGAAGTTTCTCGACAATACTCTCGCGCAAAAACTGCGTCGTTTCGATAAAGGTGGAGAAGCGTTCTACGATCAAATTTCGGCACTTCATAAATCAGTGCGTGGTTCCAATCCTGATGCGGCCTTGTATTGGCTGGTGCGCATGTTGGATGGCGGGGCTGACCCGAAATATCTTTCGCGCCGTATCGTGCGCATGGCCTGGGAGGATATTGGGCTGGCGGATCCGCGTGCGATGCAAATGTGTAACGATGCCGCTGCAACCTATGAGCGGCTAGGTTCACCTGAAGGGGAGTTAGCTTTGGCGCAAGCCGTAATTTATTTGGCAGTTGCGGCAAAGTCGAACGCAGGATACGTCGCGTATAATGCCGCCCGTGCTTTTGTCAGCCAAGATAGCTCGCGCGAAGTACCGTTGCACTTGCGTAACGCGCCAACTAAATTGATGAAAGACTTGGACTACGGCAAAGATTATCGCTACGCGCATGATGAAGTAGAGGGTTATGCGGCAGGAGAAAACTATTTCCCTGAAGGTATGTCGGAAGTGAGTTTTTATCAGCCGGTGAATCGCGGGCTGGAAGCAAAAATTGCAGAGAAGTTGGCGCATTTGCGCGAGCTGGATAAAAAAGCGAACAAGTAATTGTAGGTCGGGATTCATCCCGACATTATTACCGCGTCGGGTTGAATCCCGACCTACATTGGAGCAGATTGAAGATGTTAGACATACAACTATTACGTAACGATTTGACCATTGTGGCGACACGTTTAGCCACTCGTGGCTATGAATTGGACACAGCAAAATTTGAGCAACTTGAAGCGGAACGCAAAACGATTCAGACGCGCACGCAAGAGTTGCAGGCTAAGCGCAATGCCAGCTCAAAATTAATCGGTCAGGCCAAAGCGAAGGGCGAAGATGTCTCCGCCATCATGGCTGAGGTGGGTGCATTGGGTGAAGAGTTGAAGCAACTCGAAATGAAGTTGCCATTGGTGCTGCAAGAGATGGATGCCTTTGTGTCAGTGATTCCTAACTTGCCACATGAGAGCGTGCCCGTTGGAAAATCTGAGGCAGATAATTTAGAAATGCGCAAAGTAGGTGCGGTGCCAACCTTTGTTTTTGAAGTGAAAGATCACGTTGCGATTGGTGAAGGCTTGGGCGGTTTAGATTTTGAGACGGCAACCAAAATTGCCGGTTCGCGTTTCTCTTTGTTGAAAGGGCCGCTAGCGAGAATGCACCGAGCATTGGCGCAATTTATGTTGGACACGCACACCGAGCAACATGGTTACACCGAAACGTATGTACCCTACATGGTGAATGCCGCTTCGATGCGCGGCACAGGTCAGTTGCCAAAGTTCGAAGAAGATTTGTTTAAAGTGCCACGCCAAATGGGAGAGGGCGGTGAGCAGAATTTTTATTTGATCCCTACCGCCGAAGTGCCGGTGACCAACATGGTGCGCGACGAGATTGTGCCACTAGAAAAATTACCGCTGAAGTTTGTCGCGCACACACCATGCTTCCGTTCTGAGGCAGGCTCTGCCGGACGTGATACGCGTGGCATGATTCGCCAGCATCAATTTGAAAAAGTGGAGTTGGTGCAGATCGTGCATCCAGAGTCCTCGTATGAAAAATTAGAAGAGTTGCTGGGCCATGCCGAAACGATTCTGAAAAAATTGGCGCTGCCTTATCGCGTGGTGAAATTGTGCACGGGTGATATGGGCTTCTCTGCTTCGACCACCTACGATATTGAAGTGTGGCTACCGGCACAAAATACTTATCGCGAGATTTCTTCTTGTTCTAACTTCGAGGCGTTTCAGGCGCGCCGCGCCAACATCAAGTTCCGGGCGGCGGGGGCGGGCAAGGCCGAGTTCGCGCACACGCTCAACGGGTCGGGCCTGGCGGTGGTCGCTTTGCAAAACCAGGGGATAGCAATCTTCGACGTCAGCGACCCCACCAACGCCGACGCCGTGCTCTTCCAGGTCGACACGCCCGGCTTCGCCTATCAGGCGGCCA
>JAUYFR010000123.1 GCA_030690855.1 Gallionellaceae bacterium | reverse complement strand
ATCAGCCAGCGCATCTGCATCGCGTTTTGTGGCGGTAAACACAAGTGCTTGATTTTATTCAGTATCCCTTAAAAGATGATAGAGGATTCGGTTTTTATGCGCCATGTCATCAACGTACATCAAGCGTTGTTCGATATTTTCGTGTTTCGCTTTCGAGCTAGTAACGCTGATGCGCTTTGGTGATTTCAGCAGTTTTTGTGCCAAGTTACCGATCACGCCATCCAATGTTGCCGAGAACAGCAATGTCTGACGGGTGGCTGGTGTGGCAGCGGCAATGCGTTCAACATCGTCGATAAAACCCATATCCAACATGCGGTCAGCCTCGTCCATGATCAAAATTTCAAGGCGAGAGAAATCAATACGGCCGCGCTCAATGTGGTCAATTAGACGTCCTGGTGTAGCCACCAAAATGTCCACTGGGCTTGAGAGCAATTTGTTTTGCAGCGGGTAAGGCATGCCGCCCAAGATGCTGACTACTTTCAGGCGCATATTTTTGCCGTATTTAGTAGCAGCGTCAGAAACTTGCTGGGCGAGTTCACGTGTTGGGGTCAACACTAAAATGCGAGGACCTTTGCTACGAATAGCAGAAGGCTCAGCGATGCGATGTAGTGAGGGCAAAATAAAGGCGGCAGTTTTACCTGTGCCTGTTTGTGCAGAGGCCATCAAGTCATGGCCAGCCATGATTGTTGGAATAGCTTCTGCTTGAATTGGAGTTGGAATGGTATAGCCTGATTCCTCAACTGCTTTGAGGATGGCAGGGTTTAAACCTAAATCTGCAAAAGTGATAGGCGTAGTGATAGTTGCTTCTGTTGTGTTTTCAATAGACACGTTTTTTCCTTACATTTAAAAGTAACAGCGCATGCGTGGCTCGTAGTGGCCACACAATGAAATTCAGTAAGAGATATGAGCTCTACCGGCGCAAAACATCGTCGCTAACCGGTAAAACAAGACGCATCAGAACGACAATATGTCGGAGACGCTAGGGGTCAGGAAACGATGGACTAAGCGCTGCAAGTACATCGCAGCGAGGCGCGCATTATAGGTAGAAGTTTTCTAAAAGCAAGCGTTATTTGATTGTTTTTGATTGTAAAAGTCTTGTGGCGCTCAGAGTGTTCTAGTTTTAATTCTGATACAATAAAAGGGTCAAAATCATTGATAAATTAAGGGTGGAGAGCGATATGTCACAGCAAGATAAAGCACGTTTTGTGAGCTTGATGACCAAAAATACTTACGCCATGATTTTGGCGGGCGGGCGCGGTAGTCGTCTACATCAATTAACAGACTGGCGAGCGAAGCCGGCTGTTCCTTTCGGCGGAAAGTTTCGTATCATCGATTTCGTTTTATCCAACTGCGTCAATTCAGGCATTCGTCGTATTGGCGTTGCTACTCAGTATAAATCTCATAGTTTGCTACAGCATATTCAGCGTGGTTGGAGCTTTTTGAATGGTAAGTTTGGTGAATTCATTGATGTGCTTCCTGCGCAGCAGTGGATGCAAGAGTCATGGTATTCAGGCACTGCGGATGCAGTGTTTCAAAATTTAGACATTTTGCGGGGGACTAATCCAGAGTACGTTTTGATCTTGGCTGGTGATCACGTTTACAAAATGGACTACGGTAAATTGTTGGCCTATCACGCAGAAAAAAATGCTGACATGACAGTTGCGTGCATTGAAGTTCCGATTGAAGACGCTAAAGGATTTGGCGTGATGGGCGTGGATCAAGAGGGCAGAGTTGTTACCTTTACTGAAAAGCCAGCTAATCCTCCTTCAATGCCCGGCAAACCGGACACTTCGTTGGCTAGCATGGGTATCTATGTATTTAATACTAAATTTTTGTGTGAGCAGTTGATGCGCGATGCCGATGATCCTAAGTCGTCACACGATTTTGGTAAGGACGTGATCCCTCATTTGATGTCGGCGGGCTATCGCTTATTCGCGCAAAGCTTTGAAGATAGTTGCGTGCGCGATGAAGGGGGGAATTCATATTGGCGTGATGTGGGAACGATTGATTCTTACTGGGAGGGCAATATGGAGCTCACCAAGGTTGTTCCAGATTTGAATATGTACGATAACGAATGGCCAATTTGGACACATCAAGAGCAGCTTCCCCCAGCGAAATTTGTGTTTGATGAAGACGAACGCCGTGGCTCGGCGGTGGACTCGTTAGTGTCTGGTGGTTGTATCATCAGTGGTGCTTCCGTAGCGCGCTCTTTGTTGTATTCAAATGTAAAGGTACACAGTTTCACTACGGTAGAAGATTCAGTGTTGTTGCCTAACGTTGAAGTGGGGCGCAATGCAAAAATAAGACGCGCTGTGATTGATAAAAATTGCATCATTCCAGATGGTTTGGTCGTGGGCTACGATAAAAAGGAAGATGCGAAACGTTTTAATGTAAGCGAAAAAGGAATTACCTTAATTACGCCTGAGATGTTGGGGCAAGATATGGGGCGCGTTCGTAAAGCTAAAAAGCAGTGAGCGATAATATTTAATTTAGTTTCCACATGAGCATCCCTAAGCAGGGGGTGCTCTTCGTTTAAATGGATTTCACATGAGTAAACCTCTCGATTTAGTTTTTCTGTGGCACATGCACCAACCTGATTATCGTGATTACAGCACAGGCGATTTTGTTTTGCCGTGGGTGTATTTGCACGCAATCAAAGATTATTCGGATATGGCCTACCATCTTGAGCAGCATCCGAAGATGAAGTCGGTGGTGAATTTCGTGCCGATTTTGCTGGATCAATTAGAGGATTATGAACAGCAGTTTGCAACAGGAGAGATTCGGGATCCTTTGTTGCGCTTGTTGATTTGTAAAAATTTAGATGAAGTTACTTTTGAGGAGAGACAGTTAATTCTCGATAGTTGTTTCCGGAGCAACCATGCCAAAATGATTGCGCCGTATTCGTCCTATAGCCGCTTGTTTGATTTATTTAAAATGTTTGAAGCGGGCGGGCGCACTTCATTGTCTTATCTCTCTGGGCAGTATCTCGCTGATTTGTTGACGTGGTATCACTTAGCGTGGTTTGGTGAAACAGTGCGACGCGAACACGATGTATTGATACAGATGCTGAGCAAAGATGAGAACTTCAGCTACGAAGATCGTAAATTGGTTTTTGATTTGATCGGTGAAGTGGTGTCGGGAATTATTCCTCGCTATCGCAAATTGGCAGAGACTGGCCAAGTCGAAATTTCAGCAACCCCGCACTACCATCCCCTTGCGCCATTGCTACTTGATTTTAATAGTGCCAGAGAGTGCGAGCAGGGAAGTAGTCTGCCGCTCGCAACCAATTACCCTGGTGGAAAAACCCGCGTGCAATCGCACATTCTTTCCACGATGAAAACCCACAAAGAGCGCTTTGGTGTAACGCCAAAAGGAATTTGGCCAGCAGAAGGGGCGGTCTCAACTTCGTTGATTGAATTGTTAGCGGAGCAAAAGTGTCTTTGGGCTGCCAGTGGTGAGGGTGTGTTGGCTAACAGTTTGCGCAAGGTAGGTGATTTGCCCGAGCGTGCAAAATATCTGTACCGCCCTTACCGTTTAGAGGGAGCTGCGAATACGGTGAATTGTTTCTTCCGTGATGATTACCTATCCGATTTGATTGGTTTCGAATATTCCAATTGGAATGGCAAAGACGCCGCGATTAATTTTGTTTCAAAGTTAGATGAAATTGCAAATCAAGCACCTGAAGGTGAAGTGCCATTGGTCGGTGTGATTCTGGATGGTGAAAACGCGTGGGAATACTACCCCTACAATGGTTTTCACTTCTTGAATGATCTTTATACAGAGTTAGAGGCGCACCCAGGCATTCGTACAACAACTTACTCAGCCTATTTAGAGCAGCGCGATAAAAAAGGCGCAAAGAATTTTGCACAAGATGGCGCATTACCCGGATTGGTGGCGGGTAGTTGGGTGTATGGCACTTTCTCTACTTGGATTGGTTGTCCTGACAAAAATCATGCTTGGGATTTGTTGTGTATGGCCAAACAAAGTTATGACCGGGTGATGGCCGCAGGGCGCTTGAGCGCAAAAGAGAAACAGGCAGCAGAAAAACAACTCGCTTCTTGTGAAAGTTCAGATTGGTTCTGGTGGTTTGGTGATTACAATCCGTCAACAGCAGTGAGTAGTTTCGATCGTCTTTATCGCAATAACTTGATGCAACTTTACCGCTTGTTAAAGTTGCCCGTGCCGGCCAATTTAAACTCTCCGATCAGTCAGGGTGGTGGTGCGGCTGAAGGCGGCGGCACCATGCGCCGAGGTTCATAAAAGGTTATTCGCAGACACTGTCTGAAAGGTTTTTTATGCACTTCCCACGCAGTAGCGGCATTTTGCTTCATCCTTCTTCGCTACCGGGGCCTTATGGTTCTGGTGATTTTGGATCGAGTGCATATCAGTTTGTAGATTGGCTTGCAGCAGCAGGTCAGAAGAGATGGCAAATACTTCCGCTCGGTGGTATCGGTCCGGGCAATTCGCCTTACATGAGTAGCTCTGCTTTTGCGGGTAACGTGTTATTCGTTGATTTAGATGAGCTGGGTAGTCATGGCTGGTTGAGTGCTGACGACTTGTCCCATCACGTTTTTTTCGATGATAAACGAGTTGATTTTTCTGTTATCTATCACTTTCGCATGAAGCAACTGCATGTGGCGGCCAAGCATTTTTTTGCCGGCAAACGCATGCATAGTGAATTTGAAAAATTCTGCGAGGCAGAGCAGTCTTGGCTTGATGACTATGCGTTGTTTATGGCATTGGCAGAAAAAAATAGCTGGGAGGATTGGGCATATTGGGAACCCAATCTGGCTAAACGCGAGAGCAAGGCACTAAAAAAAGCTTCTGTTGAACTTGCCGACGATATTGATTTTTGGCGTTTCTGCCAATGGAGTTTTTTTAGGCAATGGCGCAAGCTCAAGCAATACGCTAATCAGCACGGCGTACAAATCATTGGTGATATTCCTATTTTTATTGCTTACCAAAGCGCAGAAGTTTGGGCAAGACAAGATTTATTTGAACTAGGTGTAGATCATCTGCCAGGTGTGATTGCAGGTGTTCCTCCTGACTATTTTAGTGAAACGGGCCAACGCTGGGGTAATCCACTGTATCGTTGGGATGCGCACGAGCAAGAAGGCTATGCTTGGTGGATTGAGCGAATTCGCAAGACCACGGAGTTGGTGGATATTGTGCGCATAGATCATTTCCGTGGCTTTGCTGGCTATTGGGAAATTCCTGCGTCAGAGCCTACCGCGATCAATGGTCGATGGATGCCAGGGCCGGGTGAAAAATTATTTA
>JAUYFR010000245.1 GCA_030690855.1 Gallionellaceae bacterium | reverse complement strand
GCTGACGTAAGTTTTAAAGATCACATTCAGCCGATTCTTCAAGACTATTGCGTGAGTTGCCATTCTCCAAATGCGAGGGGTTTCACTGTGAGTGGTTTAGATTTGACTACTTATGACGGTGTGATGAAAGGTACGCGTTTTGGCAAGGTCGTAATTCCTGGCAATAGCGAGCAAAGCACCTTAACTAAATTGCTTACTGGTACAAATAAAGGTTTGAAAATGCCGGCTGGTTTGAACGAAGGCGGCACTTTGGACAAGCGCTACATCGCAGCAATGCGTAAGTGGGTAAAACAGGGCGCAAAAAATAATTGAAGTAGTTGCGGCTGCCGATTAACCAAAAATCAGTTGGTTGCGGCAGCTTAAAAATGATTTTTTAGTTTATAGAAGGGTATGGGTCATGACAGATAATGTAGATCATAGTAAGAGAAATATGTTACTTGCCGCCACGGCAGCAGCGGGCGGCGTTGCGGCGGCAGGTGTTGCGGCTCCTTTTGTGCTGAGCTTGATGCCAAGTGAGCGTGCAAAAGCAGCTGGTGCGCCAATCGAGGTCGATATTAGCGCGATCGCTCCTGGCGCCATGATGAGTGTTGAGTGGCAAGGTAAACCTGTTTGGATTGTGCGTCGCACGCCAGAAATGCTGGATATGCTGACTAAGCATGATGCCGATTTGACTGACCCAGCCTCCACGGTGCCTCAGCAACCAGAGTATTGCAACAATGCAACCCGCTCTGTGAAGCCAGAAATTTTGGTTGTTTTAGGTATTTGTACACATTTGGGATGCTCCCCAACTTTCCGCCCGGAGGTTTCTCCGGCTGATTTGGGCGCAAATTGGGCGGGTGGTTGGTTCTGCCCATGCCATGGCTCACGTTTTGATTTGGCTGCGCGCGTATTCAAAGGCGTTCCAGCGCCAACGAACTTGATCATTCCTCCTCACAAATATTTGAGCGAGACAAAGCTGTTGATTGGTGACGATAGCAAAGGAGGGGCAGCATAATGAATGCAATGAAAAAACTTCTTGGATGGGTTGATGAGCGTTTTCCATTAATTGAAACTTGGAAGCTCCATCTTTCTGAATACTACGCCCCAAAGAACTTCAACTTTTGGTACTTTTTTGGCGGTCTCGCGTTGCTCGTTTTAGTTATTCAAATCGTCAGCGGTATTTTCTTGACGATGAACTACAAGCCGGATGCGCTGTTTGCCTTTGCATCGGTTGAATACATCATGCGTGACGTACAGTGGGGTTGGTTATTGCGCTACATGCACTCTACCGGCGCATCGCTATTTTTCGTGGTGATTTATTTGCACATGTTCCGCGGCATGATGTACGGCTCATACCGTAAGCCACGCGAATTGTTGTGGATTATCGGTATGGTTATCTATCTAGCCTTGATGGCAGAAGCATTCATGGGCTACTTGTTGCCATGGGGCCAGATGTCATATTGGGGCGCGCAGGTGATTGTGAATCTATTCGCAACCGTTCCGTATATTGGTAATGACCTGTCAACTTTGATTCGCGGCGACTTCGTTATTTCTGACATTACGCTCAATCGTTTCTTTGCGTTGCACGTGATTGCAGTTCCGTTGTTGCTCGTAGCGATTGTTTTTGTTCACTTGGTAGCGTTACATGCTGTGGGTTCAAACAACCCAGACGGTATCGAAATCAAGAAAAACAAAGGCGCAGATGGTCATCCAGTTGATGGCATTCCATTCTTCCCGTACATGGTGGCAAAAGATGGGGTTGCGACGGTCGCCTTCCTGATTGTGTTCTGCGCGGTGTTGTTCTTTGCGCCGGAGATGGGCGGTTACTTTATCGAAGCTAACAACTTCGTGCCTGCTGACCCAATGAAGACGCCTGCGCACATTGCGCCGGTATGGTACTTCACACCTTACTACGCGATTTTGCGTGCGGTGCCTCCCATGTTCAGCTCACAGTTTCCGGGTGTTGTAGCGATGGGCGTTGCGACTATGATTTTCTTTGCGTTGCCATGGCTAGACCGCGGTAAAGTGAAGTCGATTCGCTATCGTGGTCCTATCTATAAGGCATTCTTGGCGGCATTTGTAGTGAGTTTCCTTGGTTTGGGTTTGTTAGGGACGCTTCCCTCAACACCAACTTACACCAACATTGCTCGTGTGTTGTCGGTTGTGTACTTCGCATTCTTTATCTTGATGCCTTGGTACACCAAGATCGATAAATGCAAACCAGAGCCTGACCGCCTGACATCCAATTAATTAAGAGAGGATTGTTGACATGAATGCAATCAAAAAACTAGCTGTTCTGGCGTTGCTGTTGGCAGCACCAGCAATGGCGGCCGCGAATACTGACGTTCCGTTAGACGTTGCCCCAATTAACTTGAAGGATCAGGCTTCGCTACAGCGTGGTGCAAAGTTATTTGTATCTAAGTGTTTGTCGTGCCACTCTGCTTCTTACATGCGTTACAACCGTCTGGGCGATATCGGCATGAATGAAGCTCAGATCAGAAAGGATCTGGAGTTGCCTGACGAAGTTAAAACGGGCTCTACGATGCAAGCAGCGATGGATGCTACTTCCGCAAAGATGGCCTATGGCGTAGCGCCGCCTGACCTGAGCGTGATTGCGCGTTCACGTAGTGCAGATTGGCTATACACCTATCTACGTAGTTTCTATGTCGATACCACTCGCGCAAGCGGTTGGAACAATACGGTGTTTCCGGGTGTAGGTATGCCGTTCGTGATGTCTGATATGCAAGGTGAACAAGTGCTTGAAGTTGAAGAGCATGGAGGTCATAAAGTTCAGAAGCTTATGCTTAAGACTCCGGGTTCTATGCAACCAGCGGAGTACAACACAGCGATGACAGACCTGACCAATTACCTCGTGTTTATGGGTGAGCCAGCAGTTTTAGTTCGTCATCAGCTTGGTTGGATTGTGCTGGGCTTCCTAGCGCTTTTATTAGTGTTGATGTTGGCACTGAAAAAGGAAATCTGGAAAGACCTTAAGTAGTCTGAATTTCAGCTTATTTAAATTTTCAGCACCGTTTTCATTAAAAAAACAATTGGGCGGGGCTTCAGCTCCGCCCAATTGATTTTTAAGATAATTCCCAGAGGATGTTAGTTGTTCAATGATTGAGGTTTTGGGTTAAGTAAACGCAATCATCAGAGTTTCAGGAGGGGTATTTTGAAAACTGTTTTCAGTAAATCGGGTAGTTACATTTTGATTGCAAATAAAACGGATAGTGATGCGAGAAATTGCACTCACTCGTTAGAAGGTTGAGCCGCGCTATGATGACATTATATTCAGGAACGATTTGCCCATACAGCCACCGCTGTCGCATCGTCCTTTTCGAAAAAGGTATGGATTTTCAGGTGATTGATGTTGATGTATTCAACAAGCCGGAAGATTTGGCCGTGATGAATCCCTATAACAAGGTGCCTGTACTTGTTGAACGTGACCTAATTCTTTACGAAGCTAACATCATTAATGAATACATTGATGAGCGCTTCCCTCACCCACAGTTGATGCCCGCTGATCCTGTGATGCGCGCAAGAGCAAGGCTTTTCTTACATCGCTTTGAGCAGGAGCTGTTTTGCCACATTGATGGATTGGAAAGCGGCGTTGTTAAAACGGTTGAGAAGGCGCGCATTGCTGTTCGCGAAAACTTAACACAGATCGCCCCAGTATTTACCAAGCAAAAGTTCATGTTGGGCGATGAGTTTTCAATGTTAGATGTGGCGATCGCTCCGCTCTTATGGCGCTTGGATCACTACGGTATTCAGCTAGATAAAGATGCAGCCCCTCTGATGAAATATGCAGAGAGATTGTTTTCTCGCCCTGCCTATAGTGAAGCAATGACACCCTCAGAAAAGGCAATGCGTAAGTGAGCGAAATATCCACAAAACCATATCTGATTCGAGCAATTTACGAGTGGTGCGTGGATGGTGGTCAGACGCCTTATCTAGCTGTAAAGGTTGATGAATATACGCAGGTACCCATGGCGTACGTTAAAGAGGGAAAGATCGTTCTCAATATCAGTGTTGAGGCAGTCAGAAACCTTCACATTGGTAACGATGCGGTTAGTTGTAGCGGCCGGTTTGGTGGTATGCCTCACCAAATTATGGTGCCGATCGAATCAGTGATGGGCATCTTTTCTAAGGAAAACGGGCAAGGGCTTGTATTTCAGGAAAGTGGGTCCCCGTCTAACTTAACCTCTGTAACAGAAGGTGAGGGGGGTAAGCCACCGGAAGGTTCTCCACCTTCTGGCAAGCCTAAATTAAGAGTGGTGAAATAAAAAACGCGGCTAGTAAGCCGCGTTTTTTATGGTCAACTACCTACTCAAGCCGCCGTAATGACAGCTTGCATTTTGCTCATTGCTTTTTGTTCAATTTGGCGAATGCGCTCTGCTGAAACTTTGAATTCAGCCGCAAGTTCGTGTAGGGTAGAGGTGCTATCCGCATTGAGCCAACGAGCCTGAATAATACGGCGACTGCGCTCATCCAAACTATCCAAGGCAATTTTTAAACTATGACTTTCCAGTTGATCAAACTGTGCTTGCTCCAAAATTTGATCCGGCTCAGCACTGGAGTCGGCCGCCAAATAAGAGATTGGAGAAAAACTCTGCTCATCATCCTGCACTTCTGGGTCTAATGAAGTTTCATGGTTGCCAAAGCGAGTTTCCATTTCAACAACGTCACGTTCGCTGACATTAAGCTCTTTTGCAATGCGAGCCACTTCTTGCGGGCGCAAAACATCTAAACCATTTTTCATGCTACGCAAATTAAAAAACAATTTACGTTGAGCCTTCGTCGTGGCGATTTTCACCATGCGCCAATTTCGCAAAATATACTCGTGCATCTCTGCGCGAATCCAATGCAAAGCAAAAGAAACCAAGCGCACCCCACGATCAGGATCGTAGCGCTTAACTGCCTTCATCAAGCCAATGTTGCCCTCTTGAATCAAATCGGCGTGAGGCAAGCCATAACCTGCATACCCGCGAGCCACGCTGACTACAACGCGCAAATGGGACAACACCAGCGCACGCGCCGCATCCAAGTCGTTATCACGGCGGAAACGCGTTGCCAACTCCACCTCTTCTTCTTGCGACAGAATCGGCAAATTTTTGACCGACGTTACATAGCTGTCGATACTCCCAACAGCTAACGGTATAGGTAATGATAAGTTGTAACTCATGGTAAATACCTCCTTTGGAATTATTCTAGCACTCGGATAGGTTGAGTGCTAGACAATTAAAACACTGTTAAAACAGGGGGCTAAAATAAATTGAGTTGAAAATAAGGTGGAAAATAATAACCAACTGATTTATTTGGGTTCTATGCGCCAAAGGTGCTGTGAAACAGAAAGCCAGGCGCCAAGCCAACCTAAATAAGTTGAAAATCCAAGTAGGGTTAAACTGTCGTTGATGGAAAGGTGTTGCAAGCTAAAGGAGCTAGCGTAAAGTTGGTTTAGCGGAGAGAGGCTAATGTTCAGCAAAAGCAAGCTGAATGCGATGATTAGCCAAGCCGCTGCGCCGCCAAATAAGCCTTGAATGATGCCAAAGTATAAAAATGGGCGGCGAATAAAACCATTGGTCGCACCAATCAATTTTGCGACCTCGATTTCTTCACGCTGAGTCAGTATCTGTAAGCGAATCGTATTAAAGGTGATCGCGACTAAAGCAAAGCTGAGTAGGGCAGCTAAAATAAAAACCGCAAGTCGGCCAAATTTTAGTAAGGCCTCAAGTTTGTGAGCCCATGCTGAATCGAGTTGCACATGCTCTAGTTTCGACCATGACTTTAAATCATCACGCAACAGCTCTAATTGCTGGCTAGTAAGGGCCGTAGGGTAAATGATGAACGCATCCGGCAAGGGGTTTTGCGTTAATCCTGCAACAACATCAGACAAGCCAGTGCTTACCTGCAATTGTTTGAGGGCCAAATCACGAGGGACGAATTCAATACGATCGATCGCAGAATGTTCTTTTAATTGCTTAGAAATACGCGCGATCTCATCGGGCGATGTACCTGTAGCAAGAAATACGCTGATTTGAGGAGTGCCCGCTAATTGATGCGCGAGGTTTTGAACATTTTTCAAAAGCACATAGCCGCCAATAGGAAGGCTAAGTGCGATACCAATGACAATAATATTTAACGAGCTGGCAAAGGGATTTTGCAATAAACGTTGAAGGATAATGCTAATAACCTGCCCATGTTGGAAGAGCACATTTTTCATTAGAGCAACTCCCCGTGTTTGAGTGTCAACGCGCGGCCTGGGAAGTGTTGCAGAGCAGATTCGTCATGGGTCGCAATCAGCAGCGTGACGCCAACTTGATGAAAGGAATGAAAAATGCTCATGATTTCATTCGAGTATTCGCTATCCAAATTGCCGGTTGGTTCATCGGCAAGCAGAATGGTGGGGCGATTAACAATGGCACGCGCAATGCACAAACGTTGTTGTTCGCCACCAGAGAGTGCGATGGGGTTCGCTTTCTCGCGTTTCAGTAAACCTACTTTATCTAAAGCAGCCCGCACCCGCTTGGCACTTTCGCGATGATCGAATCCACAAATCTGTAAAGGCAACATCACGTTGTCGAATGCGCTACGATCAAAAAGTAATTTGTGATCTTGAAATACAAGACCGAGGTTGCGACGCAAATAGGGCAGCGCAGCACTTTTAAGTGACTTGATGTTTTGGCCTTTGACTAGGACGCTACCCGTGGTTGGGCGCTCGATTGCGGCAATGAGTTTTAATAGCGTGCTTTTCCCTGCGCCGGAATGACCGGTTAAAAAAACCATCTCACCTTCAGCAATCTCGAAGCTAAGATTTTTTAAGGCCTCGTAGCCGCCGGGGTATCGTTTATAAACCTGATTGAATCTAATCACAGCTCAATTCCTAAAAGTGCTGCAACAAAATCCTCAGCGATGAAAGGACGTAAATCATCTAAGCCTTCGCCCACGCCAATAAATCGAACAGGAATGGGATGCGCTCTAGCAATGGCGGCGATGACGCCTCCTTTGGCGGTGCCATCGAGCTTGGTGAGAATAAGGCCGGTGACGTTTAGAGCGTCATCAAAAGCCTTCACTTGGCTTAATGCATTCTGCCCAGTGTTGGCATCCAAAACTAACAGCACTTCGTGAGGTGCTTCGGGTAGCGCTTTAGCAATGACGCGCTTAACCTTTTTAATTTCATCCATGAGATGTGCTTGAGTGGCTAAGCGTCCCGCAGTGTCTGCCAGCACAATGTCGATGTTACGAGCTTGGGCGGCATGCACGGCGTCATAAATAACCGCAGCAGCGTCACCGCTTTGTTGGGAAATCACCGTGACATTATTGCGCGCACCCCACTCCATGAGTTGCTCACGCGCAGCGGCGCGGAAGGTGTCGCCCGCAGCCAATAAAACTGACTTGCCTTGACCTTGAAAATATTTAGCCAGTTTGCCGATAGAGGTGGTTTTACCTGCGCCGTTAACGCCGCAAAGCATAATTACAAACGGTTTGTGATTTTCAATGACGAGAGGTTTCGCGAGAGGCTGTAGTAATTTAAGTAGCGCATGCGCAAGTGCTTCTTTTATTTGAGAAATCTCAGTGAGCTTTAGTTCTTTCACTTGGCGACGTACGTCTGCTAGAAGTAGGCTCGTCGCATCCATGCCCACATCAGAGGTGATGAGAATGGTTTCTAATTCTTCATAGAGCTCATCATCAATACGACCGCTGCGGCAAAATAATTCGGAAAGTTGGCTGCCGGTGCGAGTCAGGCTATTTTTTAAACGGCCAAACCAACCGGCTTTTTCGGGAGAGTTATCGGCGCTAGATTTTTTGAGGAAACCAAACATTACATTGCTTAAGCCTGTGTTCGAGGGGCAACAAAATGGCGCATAATACGCGCCCTTCACAGCGCCTTTTTGCGCTGTTGTCATTTTATTCTGATTGATCCGCCTTGGGCTAAAAATATGCGTACAGGTTTATGGAGTGGCGTTGCGGGTGTGCTTTTGTTCGGGCTTGTATCGGCAAATGCAGCCGTGTTTGAAAAAACGTTGAGTAACGGCCTAAAAGTTATTGTCAAAGAAGATCATCGCGCGCCAGTCTTGGTGCAGCAAATTTGGTATCGCGCAGGCAGCATGGATGAGCGCACGGGTACGACAGGGGTGGCGCATGTGTTGGAGCACATGATGTTTAAAGGCACCAAGGCTGTACCGATGGGGGAATTTTCAAAACGCATCGCTGCAGCTGGAGGTAGAGAAAACGCATTTACCAGCTACGATTACACCGCGTATTTTCAGCAGCTTCACAAATCAAAGTTACCCTTGGCCATGCAGTTAGAGTCTGATCGCATGAGTAATTTAAATCTCAAAGCAGAGGAATTCGGCAAAGAAATTAAAGTGGTGATGGAAGAGCGGCGTATGCGCACTGATGATGAGCCTCATGCCTTAATGTATGAAAAGCTCATGGCGGCGGCTTATCAAGAACACCCCTATCAGCACCCCATCATCGGTTGGATGAATGATTTAGAGGCAATGACAGCAACCGATGCACAAGAGTGGTACAAAACTTGGTATACCCCTAATAATGCGGTGCTAGTCGTAGCTGGCGATGTGCAAGCAAAGGAGGTATTTAAACTCGCAGAAAAAAATTACGGCAAGATTAAAGCGCGCCCTCTGCCTGTGCGTAAAAATTTTACCGAGCAACCGCAGGTAGGAATCAAACGAATTACGATAAAAGCCCCTGCTGAATTGCCACACTTGGTGATGTCGTATCACACGCCAACTTTACGTGATGCTGCTAAAGACAGTTTGCCGTATGCGCTTGAGGTGTTGGCAGGAATATTGGATGGTAATGAATCTGCGCGTTTGAATAAGGCGTTGGTACGCGAACAGCAAATTGCTAGCGACATTGGTGCCGGCTACGACAGCACCGCGCGCGGCCCAAGTATGTTTACGATTGAGGGAACCCCATCCGAAGGCAAGACGGTTGCTGATTTGGAAATGGCCATACGTCAACAATTGATGAAAATAATTCAAGACGGCGTGAGTGCAGAAGAGTTGCAGCGCATTAAAGCGCAAGTCACCGCTAACGAAGTTTATAAACTCGACTCAGTGTTTTATCAGGCGATGCAAATTGGTCAGATGGAAAGCATTGGCTTGGGTCATCAAGCGATACCTATTATGCTCAAAAAACTGCAAGAGGTTACTGGGCAACAAGTGCAAGATGCCGCGCGCGAAATTTTTAAAGATGAAAACCTCACCATCGCGACCCTTGATCCGCAACCATTATCTGGCAAATCAAAGAAAGCGGGAGTGACTGCTCATGCGCGCTAACATATTGTTTATATTGAGTTGTTTGTTTTTTGCAAACAACGCTTTAGCCACACCTAAGATCCAGCATTGGCAAGCACCTAGCGGCGCTCAAGTTTACTTTGTTGAAGATCACGATCTGCCGATGCTAGATGTGGCGGTGACCTTCCGCGCTGGAAATAGCTTTGATGATGAGGCAAAGTTTGGCGTTGCCATGATGGCCGGCGGCATGCTCGATGCCGGCGTGGAAGGTTTGAGCGAGGATGAAATTGGCTTAAAGCTGGCGGATATTGGCGCGCAAAAAGGTGGGCAGTTTGATGCGGACCGTGCGGGCATGAGTATTCGTACTTTGAGTAACAAGACCGAGCGCGACGTTGCGTTGAGTATTCTCGCTAAAATTTTGCAGCAGCCTTTGTTCCCTGAGGCTGTGCTGATGCGCGAAAAAGTGCGCATGATTGCCGCATTAAAAGAAGCCGAGACCAAGCCGGAAAGTATCGCAGCCAAAGCCTTCGGCAAAGCAGTGTTCGGCGAGCATCCTTATGGCAGAACCCTAGAGGTGGCCGACGTGGAAAAGATTCAGCGAGCAGATCTGGTGAGTTTTTATCAGCGCAACTATGGAGCCAAAGCAGCGGTGGTGGCTTTGATGGGGGATATTACTCGCGCAGAGGCAGAGATGATTGCGCAACAGCTCACGGCCAATTTGCCAGCAAGCAGTGCAAGTAGGCTGGCTAAATTAGTCAAAATGCACATTGATGCAAGCGAGCAGCGCATCTCGCATCCTGCCACGCAAAGCCATATTTTGATTGGTGCGCCAGGCATCGCCCGTAACGACCCTGATTATTTCCCACTATATGTCGGCAACTATATTTTAGGGGGTGGCGGTTTTGTGTCGCGCTTGATGAGTGAGATTCGCGAGAAGCGCGGTATGGCTTACAGTGTTTACAGTTACTTTATGCCGATGCAGCAACCTGGTGCGTTTCAGCTTGGCCTGCAAACAAAAAAAGAACAGGCGAGCGAGGCGTTGAAAGTGACGCGTGCAACACTTCGAGAATTTGTTGAAAAAGGAGTTACTGAGAAAGAACTCAAAGCGGCAAAGGACAACCTCATTGGCGGTTTTTCTCTGCGTATCGATAGCAATAAAAAAATACTCGATTACCTAAGCGTGATTGGTTTCTATAACTTGCCTTTAACTTATCTCGATGATTTTAGTGGCAAGATAGATAAGGTAACGGTTGTGCAGATCAGTGACGCTTTCAAAAGACGCGTCCATCCAGATGCAATGGCGACTATTGTGGTTGGCGCACCTGAGGCAAAGGCAGGGCAGTAAAATTAATAAAGTTCGTATTATTGGCGGCTCACATCGTCGCCGATTGATTGAATTTCCAGATGCGGAAGGTTTACGCCCAACGCCTGATCGCGTGCGTGAGACATTGTTTAATTGGCTTGGTCAAACGCTTGATGGGCGTCGATGCTTAGATCTTTTTGCGGGTAGCGGAGCGCTGGGCTTTGAGGCGGCCTCACGTGGTGCAACTGAGGTCGTGATGGTCGAGCGTAACCGTGCGGTACATCGGGCATTGCAAGAAAACATTAAAAACTTAGGGTTTACTAATATAGCTTTGCGCAGTGATGATGGGCTAGAATTCGCAAAGCAAGTGGGCAAGCCATTCGACGTAATTTTTCTTGACCCTCCGTTTCAAAGTGATTTTCTGCCGAAACTATTGCCATTGTTAGTCGATAAACTGACAGAAGATGGTGTGATTTATGTGGAAAGTGGAACCCATTTTGAGCCTGATGAGGCCTGGGAAGTGCTCAGGCAGGCAAGAGCAGGCGCTGTGTTCTATCAATTATTGCAGCATAAACAGACATGATAAGAGTTGTTTACCCAGGCACATTTGATCCGATTACCCGAGGCCACGAAGATGTGGTGCGCCGTGCGGCAGGACTGTTTGGCGAGGTCATTGTGGCTGTGGCAGAAAGTCGCAATGGCACGATGTTTTCCATTGACCAGCGCGTAGCGATGGCGCAAGAGATTTTTGCTGACTGTGGCAATGTGCGAGTTGAAGGCTTTAACGATTTGCTGATGAACTATGTCCGAACCAAAGAGGCAAGGGTAGTGTTGCGCGGATTACGTGCGGTGTCAGACTTTGAGTACGAATTTCAAATGGCGGGGATGAATCGGACACTAAACGCCGACGTGGAAACGGTATTTCTGACGCCTGCCGAAAAATACACATTTATCTCGGCAAGTATGGTGCGTGAAATTGCACGCTTTGGCGGGGATGTAAGCAAATTTGTGTCGCCTTCAGTGGCAGCGAAATTGAAAGATAAAAATCAAACTAGAGGAGAGTAAAAATGGCACTACTAATTACTGACGAATGTATTAACTGCGATGTGTGTGAACCAGAATGTCCAAACGACGCCATCTCGCAGGGCGACACCATTTATGTGATTGATCCCAATAAATGCACCGAGTGCGTTGGCCACTACGACACACCACAGTGCGTGGAAGTTTGCCCAGTGGATTGCATCCCTAAAGACCCTGCTCACGTTGAAAGCCCTGCGCAACTACAAACCAAATACGACAAGTTGATGGCGGCGAAAGGCTGATCAATTTTCAATCGCGCGTTAAGTTACGCGGAAAAGCCCTTGCAGCATAAGTTAATGCTGCAAGGGCTTTTCTAGTTTCATCTTTTCGATTTCATACCAAGCATCAGTTAAAGAAATTGCCTGTGCGATGAAAGTATCAAAGTAGGGGAGTAACTCCCCTACGTCGGGCGTCTCACTACCAAAACGAAATTCGAAGATGGCAACTTCTGTGGCGTCTCCCCCTTGAAATACGATTGAGCAGGTGATTGGAATGCCGGCCTTGTTGGGGTGGTCATACACTTCCGCGTAAGCAAGAACCTGCTCATCGAGTAATTCAATCAGCGCGGTAAATATCTGTCCATCAGTTTTACCTAGAACAGAAGTTGAATCAGCGGGCAGTACACCGCTTCCGTGACGACCCAATGTGCCGTCACGCGAGATCAACAAAGAGAGCGCACTCTCTTCGCCGCTAACGACATCGATACGCAATTTTTCAATCGATGATTTAAGCATGGTGATATTTTAACGGCTGCAACTGGATCAATTTTCTGGGACGGGCAAGCCAAATTGCAACACGTTTTGCGCGTTTAAATAAATTGCCTTAGGGATTTTTTTTGCCATATCAAGCTTGGCGCCCTTCATATATGCGCCCACCACAGTTGCATCTTCTAGATCTGCTGCAGTTAGCGTGGCATGACACAAACTGGCATTGCTTAGCTTGGCTTTAGCTAAGTTGGCAAAAGACAGATTGGTGCTGTTTAGATTGGCGCCTTCTAGTTCAGCTTTATAAAGAGAGGCTTCGCGCAAAGTTGATCCAGAAAGGTCCGCGCCGTTCATTTCCGCGCCTTTCAAGTCAACGTGGTCCAAATTTAAACCTCGCAGATCAAAACCATTCAGCACCGCATCCTTGAGATCAATTTTGCCTTCCGAAGTTTTAGGGAGTTTATCTTTAGAGTTCGCCAAGGCATCTTTAGCTGCAACCAGATTTTTACCCAGCAAAACGATAAATTGATTCTTTGTGTAGGAATAACCATTTGTGGGGCGATCACTGGCAGCGCTTTTCTTGAGGCTATCCAGCTTATCTACGTTAACCGCTATGGTAGATTTCCACTCCGCACAGGTTGATGCAACAGCGTCTTCGGCGGTGGCAACTTTTGCAAAAACTACGGCGAATAAAACACAAGAAACAAGATTCAAAATAACTTTAATCATCACTAACTCCTAAAGGAAAACACTGTAATTTGATGCGCGAGAATATAGCAGAAAATGCTTTTTAGACGGATAGCGTTTAACGCTGGCAATGAGTGCAATAAAAACTTGATCTTTGCCCCTGCTTAATTAGTTTGATCGGTGTGCCGCATTTTTGACAAGGAGCTCCTGTTTTTCCATACACCCAATAGTGCTGTTGAAAATAGCCTTGCTTGCCATCGCTATTTACGTAATCACGTAGGCTGCTGCCACCCATTGCAATCGCCTCCGTCAGTGTAGAGCGGATTTCTGAGACTAATTTTTCACAGCGGGCAAGGCTAAGTTTTTGTGCGGTCAATTGTGGCTTGATGCCAGCGCGAAAAAGCGACTCATTGGCATAAATGTTACCGACGCCAACCACCAGACGATTATCCATGATCACCAGTTTGATCGCGGCGCTACGTTTACGTGTGGCTTGATAAAGATGTTGCGCGTTGAACTCATTGCTTAGAGGCTCTGGGCCTAACGATGCGAGCAAGGGGTGGCTGTTCGGATCGCCTTGATGCCATAACACCGCGCCAAAACGGCGTGGGTCGCGTAATCGCATCATCGCGCCATTTTTTAAAACAAGTTCGAAGTGATCATGCTTATCGGGTGGCGTGGGAGAAGTCAGAATACGTAAATTTCCCGACATGCCGAGGTGCAAGATTAGTGTGCCGTGGTCAAAGGTAATCAACAAATATTTTGCGCGTCGATAAAGATTGCGGATAGTTTTGCCACGTAGCAGCTCTGGGAGTTGCTGCGGAATGGGCCAGCGTAAACGCTCGTTACGAATAATGACATCGGCTACAATTTGCTCAGTTAAATGAGGCGTTAGGCCGCGTAGTGTTGTTTCGACCTCGGGTAGCTCGGGCATGATTTTCTGGAAGAAAAATTGTTGAAATAATGGGCAAAGTTGTTTTTTTAAAACAGCCCGCATGTTAATTTGAAACCGACTTAAATGCAGCGTTTAATGATCACTTCAGTGCGACGAACAGCAGCAGGCGATGAATTGGTTAGGCGAAGAATTGCGGAAATATTTCTAGCGAGATGCTGTTGCTAGGTTTAAGCAAGCCTTAAGAAAAT
>JAUYFR010000119.1 GCA_030690855.1 Gallionellaceae bacterium | reverse complement strand
TTTAGCAGAGAAATTGTGAATTCAATACGATCATTTTCTCTTCCCGCATAACATTGAACAGTAACATCCCCTCTTTCCGAAACCGATACGACAGGTGACATAACCATTCCGTTATATTTTGCAGACGTTTCTATCAGTCGCTCAATTATTCGATCTGCAACTGCATAAAAACAGGCAAGCTTAAATGCAACCTCCTCTTTTGATTCCTGCAAAAAGGATATGGAAGGGTTAGGCATACCATTAGGTGCTGACACGGCAACCCGAACAAATGTGTTCCTAGGCATATCGTGAATTACATCGACGATTGATTTTGCCACTTTTAGAAAAGGTGAAAATAGAGCCTCGGCAAATATTTTCTTATGATCGTATAAGTCTTCAGCTAATCGTTTTGAGATAGTGCAGAAGAAAACTGTTGCCGAAGCTATCCAGATTGCTTTCCAGCTAATTAATGATCCTGCAATCTCAATAAATGAAGGGGGCGTAGCACTAAGCAATACACGCCTTGAAGTTGTTTCATGACAGTTCTCATACCCGAGGCCATACTTCAGAAATTCCACATTCTTTTCTGCAATATCACCCGTTGCTGAAATTACGAGCTTATCCATAAATCAAATCTCAAAACGAATGGAGGCAAGTTTTGCATTGAAGCATTTCATAAAGAGACTTGGGAGGGGAACGTTTTCATACTCCCTTCGCCCTCGGATTGCTTGCACTACGCAACTTGCAACCATTCAATCACCTTTCCGGTCGCTCTTTCATACAGCGTTTCCGGTGAAACATCGAAGCCGCAATTCCACGCCAAAGTCGGCCATTCGTCGAGTTTGAATTGCTTAAATTGCTCTATGTCGCGCAACGGTGCCGCGACTTTGTATTTAAATATCATGTCCTGCAAATCAACTTCGCCAGATTCGCCTGTGTTAAATTTCAACCACACGCGATAGCCATCGAGGTAGTGAGCTTCTTGAACATTTACGATCATTGTCATCTGCTTAAATCAAGATTGCCGTCAGCGATTTTGCCTAACTCAATCAGAGCCCTTTCAAGTATCAATCTATCCTGAACATCTTTTTCGCGAACAGTGTGTTTGGTAAGTAGCAGTCCTTCAAGGCTCACTGTCTTTATTTTGATGCCATCAATTTCAGTGGTCTGTGACATGCTGCTTAGTGACTCATAAGTTTGCCCGCAAGCGTTGAACATAATGTCCACCAGGAACTGGTCGGCAACACGGATGTTTTCTCCTTCTTCAAACCATGCCGGGTCGATCTCGGCAGCGACTTTATCCGGCAGTGACATGAGTGCCTGCTTGACCAAGACCCCCACTTCTTCTCGCGCCGGGAAAATAAAATCAATATCCGTTGTGGCTCTTTGGTAGCCGTGAGCAAACAAGGCATAGCCGCCAATCAGCAGATACTCAATATGAGCATCATTAAATAACCCGACCAATTTTTTGAGGTCATCCAGTGTCGCGGGACGAACGAATTTTTCACTGGTTTCAGTCATGTTTTGCTATTCATGCGCAACTCGATTTTCGCCATGTGCTGTGCAAGGCAAGTCTCGTCTTGTTTGTTTGCCTCTTCATGTGACGCAAAACGATAAATACCCTTTGGAATGTGAGAGATTTTTCCCGATGGAAAGGCATTTTGGAGCATTTCGTTGAACGCCGCCGCCTCGCGCAGTAGCTCGCCTGAAGCGTTCGCGCTTAAAGGTCGTTCAGTTTTTTGTCCCACTGTTCGCATGCTCTATATGTCTCCAAAATAATTAATCATCAACGCAATCATTTTTACGCTGCCCGACGCAAATCGTAATCTGCGATCAATACATCCGCAGGCAACTTAAGGCCATCAGACAATCGCCGGATCATCGCTAGGGTAAGCGGACGGGCGCGGTTCAGCACTTCGGCTACGCGACCACGGCTGCCGATGTACGCTTCTAAATCCTTGCGGGTCAGCCCGCGTGTTTCCATTGCGTAGTGCAAAAAATCTATGGGGTCGGATGCCGCAATGGGGTAGTGCTGTGCTTCATATTTTTCCACCAGCATGACCAATACTTCGAGCCTGTCCGCTTCGGGGGTTTTGTCGGGCACGTCAAATAATGCCTCGACTTCGCTTAAGGCGGCTTTGTATTCGGCTTTGGTTTTAATCGGCTTGAGTTCCATGGCTATACCTTTCCCGCGTTTATCGCGTCATATTCGGCATGAGTTCCAACAAAGCGGATGTACATCATGCCCCGGTTGTAATGCACTGCGACAGTCAGGCGGTAATCGTTGCCCTTGATGTTGAACACCACGCGGTTACTGCCAACAAAGCTGGCATTACGATGCGCCGCTTTGATGTCCGCCGGTGTTTTCCAGTCCGCTCTGCTTGCATCGGCAAACCATGAACGCAAGGGTGTTTCCGCTTGAGGATGTTTCGCCCAAAAATTGCGTAAAGTGCTAACGGCTATTACTCGCATAGTGCCACTCTATCATGCACCCGTTTTGGGTTCAACTGCTGGTTGAATAATTCCTGCTACATCCGATTCAATCAACGCAACATATTTTTTATGCAGGTGTGGGCGGAATTCATCCACGTTCAACAAAATTTTTGCGAGAGCAGTATCCCAAGGTATTTCATCAAAATCGTGCCAATGAAAAACAAACCATTTTTCAGGGCGCTTGCCTGAATTTTCTATCCAAGATTGGTATTGGTTAAGAAGCCATGCAACCTCGCTCAGTGTCTTGGCAATCTTCTCATTCTTCGCAAAATGCACTGAGGAAAACTTCAACAATGCATCTGCTTGACGTTCGGGTTGTTGCCACAATTTCACCATGACTTCAGCAGCGCGCTGCGCTTCCTCCTTGTCATCGCAAATCAGATAATCCACAAAACAACCGCTCAAAATAATCAACACGCACCACAAATATGGCGTATCGCGGTCGCTATAATCCACCATGAAATCTTCCACAATACCTTGCACTCCAATCGGAGTTGCGTTGTCAAATTCAACAAAATCACCCAAGCGGATATTCTGTAGCGAATTTGCAAATTGCTTGCTCTGAATTTCAACTTCCCGTCCTTGATGCTGTAAGTAAAAACTATCAAACATACTCATATTTTTTCTTCTTATTCAGCAGAGCCGGGGACGGGCTGAGTTGTTCGGAAAAGCCGAACAACTGAACTCTCATCTTGATCCCATCTGTCAAATATCTCCCTCAACTTCATTGCCGTGATATTCCAGCCACGCGCGGCGCGTTGAGGCTTCGTGTTTACCCATCAGCATGTTGAACATGTCCATATTGTCCTTGTACGACACTGCGGCGACATTGACGCGTAGCGAGCGTCGCGTGTCGGGGTTGAGCGTGGTGTCCCACAGTTGTTCGGCGTTCATTTCGCCCAAGCCTTTGAAGCGCGAGATCGACCAACTGCCTTCGCGAATTTTCTCCTGACGCAATCGGTCTTCGATGCCCAG
>JAUYFR010000114.1 GCA_030690855.1 Gallionellaceae bacterium | reverse complement strand
GTAGAACTTGCGCTCGGAAAGTCGGATTTCCCGGACTTTTTCCAGTTGGCGTTCAAAGAATTCGTCTGTCAGAATGCTGCCGCCACCTTTGAGGCGCTCCACATCCATCGTCCAACCCTGAATCGTGTAATCCTTCACGATTCGATTAGCCCATTTGCGAAACTGCACTGCACGTTCGTTTTCGATTTTGAAGCCAACGGCGATGATGGCTTGCAAGCTGTAGTGCTCGACGTTGCGCGCCACCTCACGGCCACCCTCGGCTTGAACCGTTAAGTACTGCTTAATAGTTGCCTCGCGTTCTAGTTCGTTGTCCGCATAAATACGCTTCAAATGCTGACTGATGGCGGGAACCGAGACATCATAGAGCGTTGCCATCATCTTCTGCGTCAACCAGATGTTCTCGTCCTCATAGCGCATTTCCACGCTGCTTCCCGACTGGCCGCCAGCCGCCACAAAGGTCAAATACTCCGCCGCCGAGGAGCGGACAAGGGACACCTCATTTCTCTTGGCAACTTGTGGTTGTTTGTTCTTGCTCATTCTGTCTCCCTCATGATCGTCTCAGTCAGTCACTGGCCACAGCCAACAATTCCGAGAGCTTCGCCAATGCCTCAGAAACGATCTTTCCTTGAGTTTGAATATTGCCGATGACCTGCTGCGGCGTGCGCGTATCCAAATTAACGACAGCCGTTGGATTGACCGCCTTCAGATCGAACACGGCAGCATCAATATCGCTGGCTTTGATTTCTAATTCGTGTGCGGCTTTTTCGCTTTCTCTGATTTTCACTTCCAGCGCGGTCAACTCATCATCACTAGATTTTCGTCTTTCAGGAATCGTGCTTTGTCATACGCTTCGCATGCCACTCGAACTGCGTAATCAATATTTGCGTGCTTAGTACTGATTCGATGCCAACGACAGTCGTCGAGTTTAAATCGTGCCTGCCATCGTTTGCTGTTTTCACGTCGATAGAGAACGACTTCGCCATCACGTGCTTGCACGTGAAAATCATGGATAACGGCGTAGTTGGGAGTTTTTGCCATGTCCATTGCCAATCGTTTGTTAACTGGCAACAGTGTAGTGTCGAAGTCGTTACAAGTAAACTATGTGTTATGGTTTTTTGTAACACACAATTTACTGTAACTACTTGATTTGGTGGGTCGTCGCGGACTTGAACCGCGGACCAAAGGATTATGAGTCCTCTGCTCTAACCAACTGAGCTAACGACCCAAGCTCTTGTTTTTTTAACGAAAACATCGCGTCTAGCGTTAAAAAATACTGTGTGAAAACTGTGTTATGGTGTTTCTTAACACAGTTTATACTTATAAAGCTTGATGCTACAACGTTTTGCACTTATAAAAGTTTCGCTCAAAACAGTTATGAGTCCTCTGCTCTAACCAACTGAGCTAAGGGCCCGAACTTTTACTCTTCGCCGTCGAGAAAGCTTTTCAGTTTTTCTGAACGCGATGGATGACGTAGCTTACGCAATGCCTTAGCTTCAATCTGACGAATACGCTCACGCGTTACATCAAACTGTTTACCCACCTCTTCCAAGGTATGGTCGGTATTCATTTCAATACCAAATCGCATGCGCAATACTTTTGCTTCACGCGCAGTCAACGAGTCCAAAATATCTTTAGTTACGTTACGCAGACTGTCGTACACCGCCGCTTCAACAGGCGCCAATGTGTTTGCGTCTTCGATGAAGTCTCCAAGATGCGAATCATCATCGTCACCCACAGGCGTTTCCATCGAGATTGGCTCTTTGGCGATTTTGAGGATTTTGCGGATTTTGTCTTCTGGCATTTCCATCTTTACTGCCAGCGTCGCCGCATCCGCATCTAAACCTGTTTCCTGCAAAATCTGGCGCGAAATACGATTCATTTTGTTGATCGTTTCGATCATATGCACTGGGATACGAATCGTGCGCGCTTGGTCTGCAATGGAACGAGTAATTGCTTGGCGAATCCACCATGTGGCATAGGTCGAAAACTTATAGCCGCGACGATATTCGAATTTATCAACGGCTTTCATCAAGCCAATGTTGCCCTCTTGAATCAGGTCAAGAAATTGTAAGCCACGATTGGTGTACTTCTTGGCGATCGAAATAACTAAACGCAAGTTAGCTTCAATCATGTCACGCTTAGCGCGGCGAGCTTTTGCTTCGCCATTGGTCATTTGCTTATTGATCTCTTTGAGATCTTTAATCGGAATGCCAACACGTTGTTGCAACTCATTCATCTTTTTCTGCTGATCAACAATCGCGGCTTGATAGCGCGCCAAAGTTTCGCTGTATGGCTTCTTCGCAGCGACTTCTTCTTCAACCCATTTTAAATTTTCTTCATTCAATGGGAATACTTTGATGAAGTGAGGACGCGGCATGCGAGCCTTAATGACACAAAGCTCTTGAATGCTACGCTCATACTTACGCACCTCTTCCACCAAGCCACGCATGATGTCGCACAACGCGTCAACTTGCTTCGCAGAGAAGCGGAACTGCATGAGTTCTTCAGAAATTTGTAGCTGCAATTTGTCGTATTGCTTGCTGCGATAACCAAATTTTTCGTAAGCCTTACCCAGCTTAGTGAACAAGTCTGCAATCGTAGCGAAACGCACCAGCGCATCTTCTTTGAGTTGAGCTAAATTAGCGGCGGCAGCGGCGTCGAGGTCCTCTTCAGATTCCTCTTCTTCCTCTTCCTCTTCCTCTTCTTCCGCGTCATCTGCTACAGGCGTAGGCGCAACGATTTCTTCCTCATCGCCATCAATGAAACCATCAATCACTTCATCAATACGCAATTCTTCTTTGGTGACTTTTTCTGCCAATGCCAAAATTTCAGCAATCGTTGCAGGGCAGGCCGAGATTGCCTGAATCATGTGCTTCAGGCCTTCTTCAATGCGCTTAGCAATAACGATTTCATCTTGACGTGTGAGCAAACCCACCGTACCCATTTCGCGCATATACATACGCACTGGGTCTGTGGTGCGACCAAAGTCTGAATCAACGGTTGAAAGCGCGGCCTCTGCTGCCTCTACCGCATCTTCATCAGCGGCAACAGGTGTCGCGTCCGTCATCACTTGGTTTTCAACGTCTGGCGCTTGATCGTGAACACTAATGCCCATGTCATTGATCATGCTCACCACGCCTTCAATTTGCTCAACTTCAAGCATCTCAGGTAGGTGGTCGTTGATTTCGGCGTAAGTTAAATACCCACGCTCTTTACCCAATAGAATCAGTGCCTTAAGACGAGTTCGACGTTCTTCAACGTCTTGCAACTGTTCCGCAGGATTATCTGATTGCTTTGCGTTCGCAGCTTGTTTAGCTTTGGTGGCCGCCTGTTTTACAGGGGCGGGTTTTTTGGTTTGTTGCTGAGCCGCCATGATTGGTGGATCCTCAAAAGTTAAAATTAATGTTCAAAACCGTAGCGCTTAAATCGACCTAGGCGCCGTCAAAAAGGTCGCGGATTATACCTGATTACTCAAAACTATTCCGCAACTTAGCCACGTTGCAACAACTGTAAGTAGAGCGTCCGCTCTTGCTCACTAAGACCTTTAAGTTCAGCTTGCTCAATTTTCCTTTGTAGCGTCAAAAGTTGCTGCTTACGCTCATCCACCCGCAACATACTCAACACCCCCTCAAACTCTGCCGCGACATCAAAGGTTTCGCCCAACTTTAGGGTTTCAGCCTGCACCGCTGCAAATGTTGACTCAAACTTCGTGCCCTGAAAATTTTGAATCGTCGCAGCCGCGCTAACTTCTGATTCTTGCACTCGCACCCACTGGGCCAGCTCCAAAATGGCAGCCCCTTCCTCAGCCTCTGAAGACCAGTCTAAAGGCAGCTGGCGCGCCAAATCCGGCTTCAATAAAAGGCAGCGCAATAACGCACGCAATCCAGAGGGCGCGGGACGAGCAGCCTTTTGTGGGGCGCGGCGTTGAGGTGCGGCAACTGGTTTAATTTCGTACAAAGCTTCAAGCTCTGCCTGCGTAACACCCGCAAGTGCAGCTACTTCTTTGCGCAATAACAAAGCGGTTGCAGGAGCCGAAATGGCCACCAATAAAGGTTGAGCCTTTTGCAATAAAGCGTTGCGCCCTTCAGGAGTGTGCAAATCGACTTGCGAAGTCAGCTCACGTAACAAATAACCGGAAAGCGGCAGGGAGTCTTCAACCAACTCTTCAAATGCCTCACGTCCGAACTCCCGAATATAGGTATCGGGGTCATGTTCTTCTGGCAAAAATAAAAATCCAATGCGCTTGCCATCGACCAATTGCGGCAACGCATTTTCCAGTGCGCGCCAAGCCGCCTTTTGACCGGCTCGGTCACCATCAAAACAAAAAACAACTTGATCGGACAATCGTAAAAGTTTTTGCACATGGTAAGGCGTGGTGGCTGTTCCCAATGTCGCTACGGCATATTCCACACCATGCTGCGCCAAAGCCACCACATCCATGTAGCCTTCCACCACAATCACGCACTGTTTCGCACGAATTGTCTTTTGCGCCTGGAATAAACCGTAAAGTTCGTGGCCTTTTTCAAACAAGGTTGTCTCAGGGGAATTTAGGTATTTTGGCTCGCCCTTATCGAGAATGCGCCCGCCAAAACCAATCACTTGCCCACGCACATTCACAATCGGAAACATAATGCGATCACGAGAACGATCGTAGCGTTTATCCCCCTCACCTTCGATCACCTTCCCTGTGGCGACAAGGCTTGCATCTTTATAGTTAGGCGTAACAGCCTCTAAATTTTGCCAAGCATCGGGCGCATAGCCAATGCCAAAACGAGCAGCCACTTCTCCGCTCAAACCACGTTGTTTGAGATAATCAATGGCACGTGGCGATTGCTTCAGTTGCTCACGATAATAGCGGGTTGCGGCATGCATCAAATCATATAAATCAGGGGCCACTTTTTGCTGTGCGGGTGAATTTGCTTCGCGTGGCACTTCAATACTGATGCTACGCGCAAGCTCTTCCACTGCATCAACGAAGCCCATGCCTGCATGTTCCATGACAAAACCAATCGCCGTGCCATGCGCACCACAGCCAAAGCAGTGATAAAACTGTTTAGTCTGACTAACGGTAAAGGAAGGGGATTTTTCGTTATGAAATGGACAGCAAGCGACAAAATTGGTGCCTGCTTTTTTTAGGGGGACGTAACGCTCAATGACATCCACAATGTCAATGCGATTAAGCAGGTCCTGAACGAAACTTTTTGGAATCACTTCAGCCCTCGCATCACGTGGTGTGGAGAACAGCCCGTTACGGGCTACAGAATTACTTAGTCAGCTTGGTTTTGGCTAAG
>JAUYFR010000108.1 GCA_030690855.1 Gallionellaceae bacterium | reverse complement strand
CTGGCATCAGCTTGTTGTGATCTGGCATCAGCTTGTTGTGATCTGGCATCAGCTTGTTGTGATCTGGCATCAGCTTGTTGTGATCTGGCATCAGCTTGTCGGGCCACTGCATCGACCTGCTGAATAAATGTTTTCAATTGCCGATCGTAGTTATTGGCCAGCGTTTCCAGCGAAAGACCGTATTCAATTTCAAATGCTGCCGCAGTAGCAGCTTCTATCTCATGTGTTCCTGCTTTTTGTGCCAAAACCGCGTAATCTGGGCTCACCCCATTGAGAACACTGAGCAATATCAGCGAGCTTTCATTCGCAAGTCCTGTAGGTTCTTGCAATCTTAATACCTTGCTCCGTTTGAATCCGGCATGCTCGACCATAAAGGAAAGGAACTGGGACGGAATGGGGCGCAGGTGTGTGGGGTCAAGGTAGAACTTTTCAGTGCCAACAGTAATGTTTTCTGGATTAGGAGTTTCAAGAATGAGTATACCGCCGGGTTTTAGAACGCGGAGGGCCTCTTGAATCAATATCTGAAGCGAACTAAACGGAAGATGTTCTGCAAGATGAAATCCTGAGACAACAGCCTGACTGCAATCTGGAAGCTCTTTTATAAATTCGATCGCATCATGAGTGCGAACGTTCAACCCCAAATCTCGGCATGAGGCGAGCATGCCTTCGTCGAGATCGACTCCTTGGGAGGTGAAACCAGAATTTTGCAACAACTCCAACCATTCCCCCCTGCCACACCCCAAATCAATAGTGTCGCCGGAGCCATAAAATTCCCGGAGAGACTCCACAAAGGGGAGATACACTCGCAGGCGGGACATGATCAGCTCCCGAGACCCTCGGTATCGATGCTCAAATGCTGTATAAAAATTATCGGTCATCGGTTAATTCGGAGTTGTGACTCAGGTCAAATCTCTTCAAATGCAGCTATGACAGGGAAATGGCAGATTCCAATAGCCGCAGGCAAATTGCCTGGAACAATCTGAAATACGAGTGCATGATCCAGCCAATCAAAGTTTTTACTGAGATGGGTGTGCCCTTGATGCAAGGCGACACTGACGTTGTAGCTCCCATTCCCCAGATTTAGGCTCTCAAAACTAAAGGTGCTTTCATAACGCTTGCCGGCCTGCAAATTCAATAGGTTGACTTTGTGATGATAAGTATTGGTTCCAAAAACATCATAGCCAAATTGATCTCGGATAAGCATGCCGACCGTCAGCTCATCTATAGAGTGGTTGATCTTGATCCTGATTTTGAATTTGGCTTCCCCCCCAGAGCTTAGCGCTCGCACTGATTTTCCTTTCGAATCAAGCTCAATCGAATCGATCTCAGCTTCGCGCGAGCCCGAGCGGGTTTGCTTTTTACCAATGGGATTTTCCAATTGTTGAATACTGTTGCTTTCAACATCTTTTACAATAGCCGCGTTGTAAAAATCCATCACGTCATTCGGATTGCCGTCTCGCATGATGCATCCGTTGTTTAACAGGATGGCTCGATTGCACAGCGATTTAATCGTGCCAGGGCTATGTGAAACGAACAGAATAGTTGTGCCCAAATCGCGGAATCGTCGGATGCGATCAAAGCTTTTGTGCTGAAAATACGCATCACCAACGGACAATGCTTCGTCAATGATCAGCACATCTGGGCGAGTCGCGGTTGCTACGCTAAACGCGACTCGCATTTGCATACCGCTTGAATACACCCGTACCGGTTGATCCATGTAGTCGCCAATTTCAGCAAACGCCTCAATCTCCGGCATCAACTTAGATATCTCCTCGGAACTCATACCTAAAAGTTGTCCCGCCATGAATGCATTTTGTCGGCCGGTAAAATCGGGATGAAAGCCCATGCCCAGCTCCAGCATTGCTGCAATACGTCCGGTTATCTGGACTTTTCCAGTGGTGGGTTGGGTGGTGCCGGTGATCATTTTAAGCAAGGTACTCTTGCCTGCGCCGTTGATGCCGATGATACCGACTGCCTCACCGGAATTAATTTTGAAGCTAATGCCCTGCAATACCCACTTAAGCTGATGCTGTGGCTTACTAAAAGGAATCAGCCACTCCTTTAGTCGTGACCATCGCGCAGGGTATTGCTTGTAGGCTTTACCTAAATTAGTAACAGTGATGGTGCCCATTTAGTATCCCAAAGGTACAAGCGCCCCGAGTTGGAATCGTACGCTTAATTAATTGCCTCGCTCATCCCCGCTTATGTCAAAAGCTCAAATACCATCAATGGGGATGGCCTCTTCCTTGCCTGTAGTTACAGTTCATCCACCATCTCACCCGCATGTTTACGGAAAAGTCGCATACCTAACGCACACATAGCGACAGCAAGTATGGTTACCGGCCACAAGCCTTGCCATGCCGGCCATTGATGAGTAACTAGAATATCTTGGAACGCGCCGATCAGATTAGCTAAGGGATTGTAGCTCATTAGCGAACGCACAGATTCAGGAAGAATGCTGACGGGGTAAACGATAGGGGTCAGCCAGAACCAAAATTGAATAACGATTCCAAAGAGCTGTCCAACATCCCGGAAAAAAACATTCAGCACACCAAGAGTTACGCCAAGTCCGATAGCAAATGCGACCAAAATTGCGAGCACAGGGAATATAGCGAGATAAACCAGCCCAGGAAAATTCCCAGACACTAAAAGAAACAGGCTAAACAAACCAAATACAATAAAAAAATTCAGCACCGCATTGGCAACCACTATGACAGGCAAGCACAACCTAGGAAAACTAAGCTTCTTTAGCAGATTTGCATGCTCAATAAAAGCATTCTGGGCACGACTAGCAATTTCTGCGAATAGCCCCCAAGTAAGTACACCCGCACACAAGTAGATGCTGTAGGCGAACTCATTATCAATGCCTGTTGGAAGCCTAGAGTGCATTACCTTGGTAAATATAACCGTGTAAACGATGATCATTGCCAATGGATTAAGCACCGTCCAGACGGCGCCAAGAAGAGAGTTTCGATACTTAGACTGAAATTCACGCTTAACGCTACCAAAAATAAAGCCTCGATATGCCCACAAGGATTGCAACATGCCCTGCATCAAGCTATTTCCTTAATCAGAGTTTCTATCATATTTACATGCTCAAGTACGGCTGGAAAGTTATTACGTGTTTCCACATTTAATCGCAGCAAAGGCTCCGTATTCGACCCACGCAAATTGAACCGCCAATCGGCGAACTCTACACTGATACCATCTGTACGATCGATAATGGGGTTCTGTAATTGATAATGCTGCAAAACATGTTCAATACTTTGAGTTACATCAGTCACACGGTAGTTGATCTCTCCACTGCACGGGTAGGCTTGAATTCGCTCACCCACAAGTTGCGACAATTTTTTACCACTTCGACTGAGCAGTTCCACAACCAACAACCAAGGGATCATGCCGCTATCGCAGTAGGCGAAATCACGAAAATAATGATGCGCACTCATCTCTCCGCCGTAGATGGCGTTTTCTGCACGCATACGCTCTTTAATAAAGGCATGCCCAGTCTTTGATTGAACTGGAACCCCTCCCGCCTGCTTAACCATATCCACCGTATTCCAAGTCAGTCTCGGATCGTGAATGATCTTTTCACCGGGGTGCTTGGATAAAAATGCTTCGGCAAGCAAACCTACAATGTAATAGCCTTCGATAAACTCGCCGCGTTCATCAAACAGAAAACACCGGTCAAAATCACCATCCCAAGCGATACCCATGTCAGCCTTATACAACCTTACCGCTTCAGTCGTGGCGGCACGATTTTCTGGTAGTAGGGGGTTGGGTATACCATTCGGGAAATTACCATCCGGTAGATGATGGATTTTGATAAAGCTAATGGGGACACCTAACTGTTTAAAGCGCACCTCAAGTGCATCAATCACATGCCCAGCAGCACCGTTGCCCGCATTAACAACAAGCTTGAGTGGCTTAATCGTTGTTGTGTCGACGTAGGTGAGTAGATGTTCAATATAAGGATTGAGGATTGAGGATTGAGTCAGTGTCCCGCGCTCGGCTGTTGAATTTTGTAGGTCGGGTTTTAACCCGTCGCCTTGCTGTCGGGTTAAAACCCGACCTACGGAAGCATTGTATTGATTCGCTTCGGCCAATGCTTGGATCGTTTTTAAGCCGGTATCGCCGCTGATGGGCACAGCCCCTCGAGCAACCAGTTTCATACCGTTGTAGTCCATGGGGTTGTGGCTGGCGGTGACTTCGATGCCGCCATCGACATCGAGATAGAACGCAGCAAAATACACTTCTTCAGTACCGGTCATGCCAATGTCGATGACATCTGCGCCACCATCCATCAGGCCATTTGCTAGCGCCTGTTTAAGTGCCTCGCTTGTCAGGCGTACATCACCACCGACCACGACACGCTTAGCGTTGAGGTGTTGCGCGTAGGCGCGACCAATGCGATAAGCAATGTCTTCGTTGAGTTCGTCTCCAAGCTTGCCGCGAATGTCGTAGGCCTTGAAGCAGGTCAGAGGCTGAGATTTTTTATTAGTCATTCAACCAACCCCTTAGCTCAATTTCAGCGCACATTTTGTTAGCGTTTGAGATAAGTACCGGTACAAAACTATGCCCAGCTTGCAGCGCGCCCATTAGTACGGCGGGGTCTTCCACATATTCATGAACCATGTGGTTTCTTAAGCCGCGCATCACCATCCACTCGTCTGCCGACTTAAGTAACACTAAGCGTTCGGCACGGTCAAGGTTATCTATATTTGAAAGGGATCTTTCACCTAGTGCGACTAAAAGAAGTGGCAATAACTTATCACCCACGGTGTCTTGCAGACGCCCAAACCGGCTAACAAAAGCCTCCACCCGCTCTGATAGGTCTGGACTTTCTTCAAGCCGTGTCACTTGCTCAAGTGTAAGCTTATCACCAAATAAGCGGTGATCCGTGGCGGCAAGATGCTTACACTCCTTACGCACCACACGAACTAAAAACTGCAAGCGTAGTGTAACTTTTGGATCTACCGTCATAGCAATTTGCCTTCGTTAAAAGCAATGTCATGAATGGGTAGGCGCATTAGGTTGGGGGCGCTAAGCAGTACGTCCACCTTACGTCCGTGCATGGCGCGGGAAATTTTAGCCGCTATTTGCGCCGCCATAAGTGCGGGATTATCTACGGGTTCGGGTAATTCGAGCATGAGGTCAACATCACCTCCGCGTGCCGCGTCGTCCAAGCGTGAACCAAAAACGCGCACGTGCGCACCGGCACCCGCCACTTGGCACGCAAGCTGTTTAATCCCTTGGATTTGCTGATCAGTCAGACGCATCAACTTAGCTTTGCTTCACAAGCGCCATGCAATAGGGCCTGTTTATCATTTCAATACTATTGGCGACCATACACATCTTCATATCTTACGATATCGTCCTCACCTAAATATTCACCGCTTTGCACTTCGATCATCACCAAATCAACCACACCCACATTTTCTAGGCGATGTTTGTGACCTGCAGGAATATAGGTTGACTCATTTGTGTTAACCAATAGATCATTTTCCCCATTAGTTACTTTTGCCATACCGCTCACGACAATCCAGTGTTCACTACGATGATGATGCATTTGTAGGCTCAGCTTAGCACCGGGCTTAACTTCAATACGTTTAATTTTAAAGCGAGCCCCTTCCTCAAGCACTGTGTAAGTACCCCAAGGGCGATGAACTGTACGGTGCAACCTATGCGTCTCGTGCCCTTGAGCTTTGAGGCTTACATATAGATGTTTAACATCTTGAGCTCGGCTTCGATCCGCAACAAGAATTGCATCAGGCGTGTCGATAATAATCATGTTATTAACACCCACCGCACCAACAATACGCTCATTACTTTGAATATAACAATTCGTTACATCGTGGAGCAAAGCCTCACCTTCAATACGGTTTCCTTTTTCATCCGCAGCGGTCAGGTCGCCCAGTGCGCTCCATGAACCAATATCACTCCAACCTATACTACAGGGAATAACGGCAACATTTTTCGACTTTTCCATTACTGCATAATCAATAGAATCATCGGGAATATGACCAAAATTTTCTGGGGATAGCTCAACCTGCACAAAACCACGCCCCTCTGATTTTCTAGAAACGCTCATGCAAGAGCGAGTAGCTTTTAGAATTTCAGGGCAGAGCTTTTCCATCTCCTGCAACATCACGCCCGCCGAGAAACAAAACATACCCGAGTTCCATAGATACCTGCCTGAGGCGAGGTACGCCTGAGCATTTTTCAGATTAGGCTTCTCAACAAAACGCAGCACTGTGTTACCTTCAGCTTCTATATAACCGTAGCCCGTTTCCGGCGCTTCAGGCTGAATGCCAAAGGTCACCAATTTTCCTTGCATAGCTAACTGTTTCGCAGCAATCACTGCTTGTTCAAACGCCATTTGATCGGCAATCAAGTGATCCGCAGCTAATACCAAAAGTAACGCATCCTCACCATGCGTCTCAGACACCTGTATCGCGGCTGCCGCAATCGCGGGTGCAGTGTTACGGCCAAATGGTTCAAGTATAAATCCGTGACTGAGCGTTCTTTTTGCCGCGCCATCGACCTCTCGATACTCATCCTCTGTTTTAAAGAATAAGTCGCGATTTGTCACTGTCAGAATTTCAGTTACATCTGCTAGCGCGGCCCCACGTAGATAGGCTTTTTGCAGCAGGCTTTGCCCGTCCGCCAAACGAATAAAAGGCTTGGGGTGCAGCTCACGTGAAACAGGCCATAAACGGGAACCCGCTCCACCACAAAGAATCGTAGGAATTAATTTCATGTTTTATGTCTATTTATTTTTAGGTTTGACTTTCTTCCGGCAAATTATATCAGTGATCAGTAGCCAAATCTCTCCCTACCCTATTGCTTCATTGAATTTACATCCGGCACAATAATCGCCTTCCTAGCCAAAATCCTTTCCACATCATTTTGAGCGGGCTTGACAGCGCAACTCCCTTTGCCAACTCGGGCCTTGCCTAGTGAACAGTTGCCGTTTCTATTGAGTTAGATCAGTTGGGTGAAAAAATAGGCTCGCTTTCCTCAGACGGAAATCGCATTACCGATGCACTGGATGAGTTGCTGACGAAGGCGTGGAAATAATTTTACTGTGTCAAAGCAACGTATCGCGATACCGGCACGAATATAGAGCACCACAAAGGTTGATAAGGCCGACACCCTACTCCTCCACCGTTTATGCTAGCACTGCAAGAACACCTTCTCATAATCCTGCGCCACTTCTTGCCAACCGCGCTTGAACTGAGGCACTGGCTTAGCTCGATTCAACTGTCTTTCAAGCGCCTTCGCCCACTCATCAACTGAGGCATTAATCGGTAGCACCTCACCCGCTTTGGGCATTACTTCGACGGAAGCGCCACAAACATCAGAAACCACTACGGGCACTTTTGCCGCCATTGCCTCGGTGATCACCATGCCATAAGGCTCAGCTTGCGCCGGATGAATTAACACATCGAATTCCGCAAAGTCGACTTGGTTGCACCACTCCTTCAGTACATAAGCGCCATGCAACTCAGAAAATAAATGCTGAACATCTTCAGCACTAGGCCCGACCACAACAAACTTTACCTTAGGGCGCGACACTCTGAGTTTTTTAAATGCAGCAACTGCGAGCGGCAGGCCTTTGCGCTTCCACTCAACGCCAACAAATCCAACCACTCCTCCTTTTTTACTAATGCCCCGAGGCTTCCGCAAGGCAAGTGGCGCCACGCCTGGCACAATAGGTTCGGTTAATTTATGCGCTAATTTTGGATAGTAATGGGCCAACTGCTGCTTGGTGAATTCTGAATTAGGGACGATGTACTGCGCCTTGCTTAATTCACGCCTTTCTAAATATAGCCACATCAACACGCGCAAAGAGATTAAACGCCACCAAGGTTTTTCGAGAACAGTGGCGAAAGCTGAACCATGAAAAGTGGTTATGTGATGAGAGCTTATTCGCTCATGGCTGTGAATCAATCGATCGGGATTGGGGTTGTCGTCTAACCAGCGTTGCACGCGCTGACTAAAGCGCAACGCAGACAACCAGCGCGGGCGCGGCGCCACCTCTCCAAGTTCACAGACGGTTATTCCCTCCGCAGGAAGTGCATAACAGCGCTCGCACAACACCGTCACATCATGCCCAAGCTGCTGAAGTTGATGAGTTAATTCCCATACATAGCGCTCCATACCCCCGACTGAGCCATAACGTCGGACCACATAGAGCAGTTGAAGTTTAGGTTTAATTTCTGCGGAGATATCCGCCGCTGAGGTGATTACTTGATTTAGCATCGAGGCATTTTATCAGATCGATTGAGTAGCTTGGTTAAATGGCGAGAAAACTGTGCGGCTCACAAACATTTTTGATGGATCAAGGCCTCCCCCAATCAGAAAACATCGTCTCATACGCTGACTCCAGCACCCCCGCCAACTCTTTGGCATTGCACAATGAGCTATTTGCCATCACCTCACGCTGCGCGAAGCGTAGCGACTTACGCAGCGATATATTTTTTGCCAACGAAATCGTTTTTTCAGTGTATTCCGTTTCTGTTTCTGCAATCCAATCGTCATGGCCAATCGCATGCAAAATTGAAGCCGTAAAACGCGAACCCACATGGTCGCCCTTCAGGTGAATAACGGGTACACCCATCCATAGCGCATCACAGGTAGAAGTGCCGCCGCCATGCCCGCCTACGGGGTCGAGTGCAATGTCGAGACGATCGTGTTGTGACATATAGTCTGCCCAGTTGCTACCCGCTTGCAATTCGATGCGCTTTTCTTCAATGCCAAGTGCGCTCAATTCAGCGAGGATGCGCTGCCGATTGCTCTCGTCCGCAAGGTCTTTATTTTTGAGTAGTAAAATTGCTTCGGGTAGCTCGTGCAAAACTTTCGCCCAGAGCTGCAATGTTTGTGGCGTGATCTTCCCTAAATTATTAAAGCTACCGATACACACACTGCCATCACTACTAGGTTGCCATTGAGAGGTGGGGGCCTCGGCGATGGTTTTGTACGACAACCAGGTGCGTGGCAAACGCCATACCCGCTCACTGAACTGATTATCTAACTCCTGCGGCGTCAGTATTTCATCGCCAATCCAATAATCCATTTCGCTCAAACCGGTACTGGCGAAATACAAATAACTCGCTTGCACAGGTGCTGCACGGCGCGCAAATACTCCGAGACGATTGTTTGCTGAATGCCCTGAGAGATCAATCAATACATCAATGCCATCAGCCGCCATCACCTCACACACTTGATCATCTGACTTGCCTGCGATCACCGTCCAGTGATCCACGAGTGAATTAATTCGCTCGGTTATTTCATCGCGTGTTCGGTTATTCGAGTAGGCAAACAATTCAATTTTGCTGCGATCATGTTGCGCGAATAATTGCTCAATAAAATAGCTAGTGGCGTGCTTACGAAAATCACCCGACACATAAGCTACTTTTAATTTGCGATCAACGAGTGGCAAACGCATGAACTTTTTTTCACGCGCCAATATTCTTTCCTGTTCTGATAGACAGGCCGACTCCCAGCCGCGCGCTAAT
>JAUYFR010000103.1 GCA_030690855.1 Gallionellaceae bacterium | reverse complement strand
CCGGCGGGATTTTTTCGTTATAGACGACGGGAAGCGGCTCGGGCGACTTAAACCCCCTCCAGCTCCCCCTTGTCAGGGGGAGAGCAGAGTCAGCTCCTCCCCTGACAAGGGGAGGTTGGGAGGGGTTTGGTTTTAACAAGTTGCTGAAATTAAGTTCCGCAGGGTTTATTTCTTCCGCTGCTTCATCCAGCTCTGTGCCTTTAAGAATGGAATACAGGCGCTGGATGGTGCTGATGCACACCTGACTATCCTTGGCGACGAACGAGGACTTGAGCCGCTGCACGTTGTATAGCTCGGTGAACTTGCGGTTATCGTCAATCGGCACATAGGACATCATTTCCTGCTCGGCTTGTTCGCCGAGGTTTTTGGTGTCCACCAGAAACAGGATGCGCTTGCCGTGCGCGTGTTTGAGCAAGCGGTAGATTGAGGTGATGGCGGTGTAGGTCTTGCCTGCCCCCGTCGCCATTTGAATCAGCGCGCGCGGACGGTCTGCCTTGAACGAGGTTTCCAGATTGGTGATTGCGGTTTCTTGACAATCGCGCAGGCGCAATTCTTTGGCGGGCAGTTTGTTGGGGTTGAGTTCGGGGATGTGCTGCAAACGTGCGCGCAGTGAGTCGCCTTGTGAAAGCCATTCCTTAATCGTTTCAGGGCGGTGGAAAATAAACACTTCGCGCGAACGCGGCTTGGGATCGCGGCCATCGGTAAAGCGGGTGATGATGCCGGTGCTCTCGTACAGGAAGGGCAGCGGCTCTTTGTTGTTGACCCACTTGAGCTTGGCGGCAGCGTAGCCACCCGTTTGCTCTTCCACTTCGGTGATTTTGTGCGCGAGGTCGGCTTTCTTGGCTTCAATGACGCCGACGGCTTTTTTATCCACGAACAACACGTAGTCGGCGGGGCCGACATCGGTTTGATATTCGCGCACGGCCTGCCCCTGCCCGACACTCAAGTCGATCTTTTTTGCCGATTGCACAACCCAACCCGCCTGCTGGAGCAGTGCGTCGATGTTGTCGCGGGCTTTTTGTTCGGGGTTTTGGTTTTCGGTCATTTTAAAGTTAGACGTGTCGTTTATACCCCCTGCTGGAAGCGATACACCGCCATGCTGCCGAGCAGGTTGGGTAAAACTTGAATTTCTTGATCGCCAGTCATAACGCGGCGGCCGATAATTTGTACATTAAGTTTGGCGCACAATTCTTCAAAGTCGTGGAAGGTACATAAGTGGACGTTGGGCGTGTCATACCACTGGTAAGGCAGTTCCTTTGAAATCGGCATGTTGCCGAATAACACATCGACGCGATTTTTCCAGTAACCGAAGTTAGGGAAGCTGACGATCCCTTCGCGTCCGACGCGCAGTATTTCTCGAATGAGCGGCTCGGTGTGGCGAGTGGCCTGCAAGGTTTGCGACAAGATGACGTAATCAAAAGAGTTAGACTCAAAGTCTTTTAAGCCAGAATCCAAATCATTTTGAATGACGTTCACGCCATTTTGAATACAAGTAACAATTCCTTCATCGCTGATCTCGACGCCGTAACCGCGCACGCCGCGTTCACTTTTTAAATACTGCAGCAGGCTGCCGTCACCGCAACCGAGGTCGAGCACGGATGCACCTTGTGGAATCCATGAGGCAATCGCAGCGAAGTCGGGACGGGCAACAAGCATGGCTTGATTACTCATTTTGTATTCTCCCGATGGATGTTGTTCAGATAGGACTGCATTACTTCAAGGTAGTGAAGGTCAGGCATCAGGAAAGAATCGTGGCCATGCGCAGAAGTGATTTCGGCATAGCTTACGTTGCGACGGTTGTGTAGCAGTGGGCGCACAATTTCGCGCGAACGCTCGGGAGAGAAACGCCAATCAGTGGTAAAAGAAATCACTAGAAAATTTGCTTTTGCGGCGGCAAAAGCTTTGTTTAAATCACCCTCGCAGGCATGGGCGGGGTCAAAATAATCCAGCGCTTTGGTCATTAGCAAATAGGTATTGGCATCGAAATAGGCGGCAAATTTGTCGCCCTGATAGCGCAGGTAAGACTCGATCTCAAACTCAATGTCGAAGCCATAATTAAATTTTTCGGCGCGCAACTCACGGCCAAATTTATCAGCCATCGCGTCATCAGAAAGATAGGTAATGTGACCCAACATGCGCGCCAAACGTAAACCGCGAGTGGGGACTACGCCGTGCGCATAAAAATCACCACCGTGAAAATCGGGGTCAGTAAGGATGGCGTTACGCGCGACATCGTTAAAGGCAATATTTTGTGCGGTGAGGCGTGGTGCACTGGCAATCGCCAGTACATGGCGTACACGATCGGGGAACGCCAATGACCATTGCAACGCTTGCATGCCACCTAAGCTACCACCAACCACCGCAGCAAATTGTTGGATACCTAAAAAGTCAGCTAGACGTGCTTGAGACTCTACCCAGTCTTCTACGGTGATGACAGGAAAGCTAGAGCCAAAGGGTTTGCCAGTTTCGGGATTGATGCTGATGGGGCCGGTGGAGCCGTGGCAACCGCCTAGGTTATTTAGCCCGACGACGAAAAATTTATCAGTATCGATAGGTTTACCGGGACCAACCATGTTGTCCCACCAACCTACGTTTTTAGGTTGCTCTGAATAAGTGCCAGCAACGTGATGATGTCCTGACAGAGCATGACAAATCAAAATTGCATTCGACTTGTCGGCATTCAACGTGCCGTAAGTTTCATAAACAATTTCGTAGCGAGGTAAGACAGCCCCGCTTTTAAATTGCAGCGGAATATCAAACTGTGCGCGCTGTGCGCTAACAATGCCAACCGAAGAAAACAATCGAAACCCCCAAACAAAAAACCCGTTCAGCTTAGGGCTAGAGCGGGTTTACTCGCTTTAGCTGGTATGTTTTACGTGCCCCGCAAGCTGAATCAAATCGGCACGGAACGAAGTTTCGCTGTTTTAAATTGTGCTGTCAATTTGTTGACGATGCGCAACGCTAAAGAGGCGGCGATTAATAAAAAACTTTACACTGCCTGATGTTATTGCTAGGATTTAATCCACTTTGTACGAAAAAGCGCTAAGCATCCTATGATTAAAGGGAATTTTGATATTCAACTAGATTTCTTGCAGACATCTACGCCACCAATGATTGGAGTGGATATCAGTTCGTCTTCAGTCAAAATGGTCGAATTGAGCGAAGCGCCGAAAAAATCAGGTTACATCGTTGAGCGGTACGCAATTGAAGCTCTGCCATCAGATGCGGTAACAGACGGTAACATCAACAATTTAGATGCGGTGTCAGAAGCACTCACCCGCGCGTGGAAGCGCATGGGAACGCGGATTAGGAATGTCAGCCTTGCGTTACCTGCTGCTGCCGTCATTAGTAAAAAAATATTACTTCCCGCAGGTCTGCGCGAAGACGAACTCGAAATTCAGGTCGAGTCAGAAGCCAATCAATACATCCCGTTTGCTTTAGAAGAAGTCAATTTAGACTTTCAGGTAATTGGCCCTTCGCCAACCAATCCCGAAGAAGTCGAAGTGCTATTGGCGGCTTCTCGTAAAGCAAACGTGGAAGATCGTGTAGCCACTGCGCAGGCCGCAGGTTTAAAAACAATCGTGGTTGATGTTGAGCCTTATGCTGCTGAGGTCGCGTATGAGCAAGTTCGGTCACAATTACCCGGTGGTGCGGCGGATCAATGCGTCGCGCTGATCGATATTGGTGCGAACGTAATGAATGTGAACGTGCTCCGTAACGGGCAGTCAATTTACATGCGTGATCAGCAAATTGGTGGGTCGCAATTAACGCAATTAATTCAAAACACGTTTGGTCTCTCGGCAGAAGAAGCCGAGTCAGCTAAGCGCAATGGAGGCTTGCCAGACTCTTACGAGACGGATGTTTTGGCGCCTTTCAGAGAAAGCGTAGCCACGGAAGTAACGCGTGCACTGCAGTTCTTCTTCACCTCTACACAGTTCAACGAAGTTAACTTTATTGTTCTTGCTGGCGGGTGCGCTTCTTTATCTGGCTTAGATGATGCGGTTGCTACACGCACACAAGTAAGCACCTTAGTTGCGAACCCTTTTGCGCAAATGACCTTATCTAGCCGCATTAAACCGCGACAACTACAAACGGACGCCCCTGCTTTGATGATTGCTTGCGGCTTGGCGATGCGGAGGTTTGATCCATCATGATTCGTGTAAACCTATTACCCCACCGCGCAGAAAAGCGCCGTGCGCGTCAACTACAGTTTGTCATTCTCAGCGCCATTTCAGTGGCACTGGGTATCTTGGTGGTTGGTTTCGTACATGCTTGGATTAGTGGCCTCATTTCAGAACAAGAGCGCCGCAATGCATATTTGAAGCAAGAAATTGTTCTGCTTGATAAACAAATTGCAGAGATCAAAAAACTTCGCGAACAAACACAATCATTGTTATCGCGTAAGACCGTGGTTGAGGACTTGCAAAGCACAAGAGCTAATGTGGTGCATTTGATGGATCAAATGCTGCGCATCCTGCCTGATGGAGTTTACCTAAAAAGTCTTAAACAAACGGGTAACAAAATTAGTGTGATGGGCTACGCTCAGTCGAATGCTAGGGTTTCAACACTGATGAGATCGATTGAAGACTCACCTTGGTTGGACTCGCCAACGCTCATACAAATTCAGGCTTCAACAACGGCAGGTGCTCGCTTGAGTGAATTTTCTCTAAACTTTAATTTGACGAAGCAAGCTGCGGTGGCTGCTCCTGTTGCTCCACCGACAAAGCCAGTTGCCCCGAAAGGTTAAGAGATGCAAATCAATAAGTTCATAGAAGAATTAAAAAGCGTTGATCCTAAAACGCCAGGAAGCTGGCCGTGGCTGGTTAAAATATTCGCCTTCTTTTCGATGTTTGTTGCCGTTGTTGCGATAGGCGCAGTAGCAGACTGGCAAGGCCAATGGGAAAGTTTGCAAGGCTTTAAGCAAGAGGAGCTAACGTTACGCGAGACATTCTTGGTGAAAAAGAAAGAAGCGATTAACTTAGACATTATCAAAAAACAATTGCTC
>JAUYFR010000097.1 GCA_030690855.1 Gallionellaceae bacterium | reverse complement strand
CAATAGCGTCATGATTTGGAAACCTAACGTCACCGTTGCCGCCGTACTCGAACAGAATGGAAAATTTCTGCTGGTCGAGGAACACACCTCTCAAGGCTTGCGTTTTAATCAGCCTGCAGGACATCTTGAACCTAATGAATCACTGGTCGACGCAGTGACCCGCGAAGTACTGGAAGAGTCTGCGTATGACTTTAAGCCTGAATATTTAATTGGCATTTATCGCTGGCACTCCACCACTGCTGACACAACGTATCTGCGCTTTGCTTTCGGTGGAAGTATCTTGGGGCATCACCCTGAGCGCGCTTTAGATGAGGGTATCGTTCGTGCGGCATGGATGCCACTGGATGAAATACACTCTACAAAAGAGCGACACCGTAGCCCGCTTATTTTGCGTTGCGTTGAAGATTATTTAGCCGGCAAGCGCTACCCACTAGAACTCATCACTCACTATGACTAATAAGCCTGATCCTTCTCGCCGCTGCGTCGTTGTCGGCATGTCCGGCGGCGTTGATTCTTCTGTCACCGCCTTGCTCTTAAAACAGCAAGGGTATGAAGTCATCGGCCTCTACATGAAAAATTGGGAGGATGATAGCGACAGCGAATACTGCCCCTACCGCCAGGATTTGATCGACGCTATTTCGGTCGCCGATATCATTGGCATTCCCTTCGAGGCAGTTAATTTTTCTAAAGAATATAAAGACCGCGTATTCAGCTATTTCTTGCGCGAATATGAAGCAGGTCGCACCCCAAATCCTGACATTCTGTGCAACTCCGAAATTAAATTTAAAGCATTTTTAGAGCACGCTATCCGCTTGGGCGCAGACGCTATCGCCACGGGGCACTATGCGCAGGTTCAAGAAATAAATGGCACGTTTAATTTATTAAAAGCGAAAGATAGTAGCAAAGATCAAAGCTACTTCCTGCATCGCCTAAATCAACAGCAACTATCCAACTCGTTGTTTCCATTGGGAAATATATTAAAATCACAGGTGCGCGACATTGCTCGCGAGCATGGCCTTTCAAATCACGCCAAAAAAGACAGCACTGGTATTTGCTTTATTGGTGAACGTCCCTTCCGCGAGTTTTTAAATCGCTATCTGCCTACCAAGCCAGGTGACATGCTCACTCCAGATGGCAAGCAGGTCGGCAAACACATGGGGCTGTCGTTCTATACCATCGGCCAGCGCCAAGGCTTGGGCATCGGGGGGTCGCGTGACTCCAGCAGTGAGCCTTGGTTTGTTGCAGCAAAAGACATGGCGAAAAATCAACTCATCGTGGTACAAGGCCACGACCACCCTGCGCTACTAAGCTCACAGCTACGCGCGATTGATATGCACTGGATTTCAGGAACCTCCGCTGACACCTCTCGAAGCTACGCTGCAAAGACACGCTATCGCCAACAAGATGCGGCCTGCCGTATTGATTTACGCGACCCGAAAAATGCCCACTTTAGTTTTGAGCAGGCGCAATGGGCGGCCACTCCGGGTCAATCTGTGGTGATCTATGACGGAGAAATTTGCTTAGGCGGAGGAATCATTGAGCAAGCACAATTCTGATTCGCGTAAAATACGCGCTTGATGTTTTTGTCGGGTGTTCAGCCGACTTTGCAGTTAACCCCATCGGGATGAATCCCGACCTACAAATTTTAGGATTTAACGATGTCCACACTCACCGCACTTTCCCCACTCGACGGCCGCTACCATGGCAAAGTTGACGCCTTACGCAATCACTTTAGCGAATTCGGCTTAATTCGCTACCGCGTATTGATTGAGATTGAATGGCTAAAAGCTCTTAGCGCTGAAATCAGCATTGCAGAGATCCAGCCATTTTCAGCGACCACGATTGTTCAACTCGACCTACTCGCTTCGCAATTTAGTGAAGCAGACGCGGAGCAAATTAAAACAATCGAGCGCCGCACCAACCACGACGTAAAGGCGATTGAATATTGGTTACGCGAAAAGCTCGCTAGCAATCCTGAAACATCTGGGGTGTTGGAATTTATCCACTTCGCTTGCACCTCTGAAGATATCAACAATCTCAGCCATGCACTGATGCTTAAACATGGGCGCAATGAGGTGATGTTGCCTGCATTGGATAGCGTGATTACTCGCCTACGGAACTTGGCTCACCAACTTGCAGACCTACCCATGCTCTGCCGCACACACGGACAGACTGCCACCCCCAGTACGATGGGTAAAGAAATGGCTAACGTGGTTTATCGTTTGCAACGTGCGCGAGATGTCATTGCCAAGGTAGAAATTTTAGGAAAAATCAATGGCGCGGTCGGCAACTACAACGCGCATTTATCAGCCTATCCGAACACCGACTGGGAAAACTTCGCGCAGCGTTTCGTGATCGCGCGCGGCATCACTTTTAACCCTTTCACGATTCAAATTGAACCGCACGACTACATGGCCGAACTTTATGATGCCTTCGCGCGTGCCAACACCATTTTGATTGACCTCAATCGCGACATCTGGGGATACATTTCACTAGGATTTTTTAAACAGAAAGTAGTTGCAGGTGAAGTCGGTTCATCTACCATGCCGCACAAAGTAAATCCAATTGATTTCGAGAACTCAGAAGGCAATCTCGGCTTGGCGAACGCTCTGCTCAAACACCTGTCAGATAAATTACCCATCTCGCGCTGGCAGCGCGACCTCACCGATTCAACCGTTTTGCGTAATATGGGCGTAGCTTTCGGATATTCTCTACTAGCCTACGAATCTTGCCTAAAGGGATTAAACAAACTTGAAGCCAATCCACAACGTTTGGCTGAAGATTTAAACAATAGCTGGGAAGTGCTAGCAGAGCCAATTCACACAGTCATGCGCCGCTACAACATCGAAAATGCTTACGACAAACTGAAAGAGCTCACTCGCGGCAAAAACGGTATCAACAGCGCATCACTAAAAATATTTATCGAGTCCCTAGATATTCCTGCCGACGAGAAGCAACGCTTACAAGCACTCAGCCCGGAAACTTATTTGGGCAAAGCGGCTGAGTTAGCGAAGCGAATTTAATTCTCCACCCCACTCAAAAAAACAAGCCCGCATCCGGGCTTGTTTTCGTTGAGCCTTTGTAATCTTTAGCGATGGAATGCAACCACTCCGCTAATCACAGGATTTTGAACACCCACAGTAGCTGGCCCATTCTGTAAACCATAAGTCATCACCGCACCAGTCGCGCCTGCTCCTGTAAATTTGCCAATTACTGTTCCGCCTGCTGTGCCATTACACGTACCGGTACAAGTCACTGTCAAATGAGAGGTACTTGCCGAAGGTTCTTGGCTCGATGCATAAAATGCGGTGCTTTGAATAATCGGCGCATTCGTTGCTGTCGCATTTAACGTGGCACCGCTCACACTCGCATTCACTCCCATATCAACCGTTTGCGCAGTGAAGTTGGCAGTGAGCGTTGCCGAATTTAAAACACCTACATTGCCCAATTGATCCGTTGGCGAAGTACCGCCTGCCTTGATGTAGGTGTAAGTCCCCGAGATGGGCAATGTCACCGCACTGCTGGTCGCTGACTCTGCAATCCAATGCAAGCTACCTATGTTCGTCCTCTCTTTAAGCGTGTTTGTTATACGATCAGTGTCACCAATCGAACCACCGGCCCAACGGCCCCAACTAATTCCAGTGATAGGATCACTACCAAAATCAAGTGGCGTAGCAGTAATATTAGAAACAGTCGTCGAGGCGCTACCTCCGTTGCTCACCCCTTGCATATCAAACTTGGTCAGATTGCCAGTGGCATCCTGCGTCACCCTCACCGCGTTGTTAGCGTAAAAACCTAGAACGGGAGCAACCCCTAACTCATCAAAATATGAAATCGACACATAGCGATGAGACAACGCCGCACCTTGTGCCGTGCCTGTAAAAGCCGCAACACCTTGAATAGATTCATTAACCCCTGCTACTACGCCGTTCAAATTAAAACTCGTTATTGCGCCATTGAGACCTGCGCCCGTCAATTGTCCATTTACTTCACCATTGTTACTTGATGCTGCCACTGTCACCCCATCTATCTTTACCGTTAGCAACGAATTGGCCGAGCCGCTATAGGTTGAGGCACGAAAACCGATGCCACCGATTCCTTGATTACCTTGTAGAGAGGCTTGCGCTGTCGCATTCCACGTATGCAAGATAGAGTTCGTCGTATCTGGAACGGAGAGGTCTAAATTTATTCCTACAATTTGCTTCGTAAAATCAAGCGCCAGCGTACTCGTGCCGAGTACAGTTCCTGAAACCCCATTACTATTCGTTACTAAGCCAGCATCAAAAACGTAACTCGCTGTACCCGTGAGTGCCTGTGATAAATATAGCGGCCCTGCTTCCGGCCCCGTGATCCAGTAACTTTTAGAGGAGACCCCTCCCGTTTGAGTATTGGTATTGGAGTATGTACCAGAATTCCAATTACCATAATAAATACCACTTGTTGCCACCTGTCCAGAGGCGGTCGCGGTACAAGTAGGGCAATTCACATTGACCGTATTTCCTGCCGAACCGTAGGAGGTCAGCACGTTGCCTAGGTTACCCCAAGTTGAAAAAATACCAAGTTGAGTCTCATTGCCTTGTGCAACGATAATGTTCGTCGGCGTTATCGTTGCGCCATTGGTAACGACTGGATTGAAATAGGGCGTTAATGTGTTTCCAACGAAGTCCCTTGTCAACGCAGCATTACCCTGAATATCAGTCACCCCCAACGATGTGCTGTTATACAAAGCGTAAGCGATGATCGCACCGGCAAAGTTTTGTCCCGTAAACCCAATATTCAAACTGCCACCGCAACTAAGGCAGGTCGTCGCACTGCCAACGCCGCGCATCACCGTCAAATTACCGGCAGAGCTAGATGCGTTAAAAGCATAAGTTGATCTTGACGCAGATGTCAGCGTTCCTGTCGTTGCGGTCCACATCTCGTTTCCGGGCATAGTCAATCCCAGCGATGCGGTAAACGACATATTGGTACTGCCGAAAGTTGCCGTAATGACGGCACTCGTTAATGTTCCCTTTAAACCTGAATTGCGATTCTCTGGCGCATTACTCCCATCTAACAGATAGGTAAAAGTCCCTGATGTGACCGAATTGATCGCATCCCAATAGGCCACTGGCCCATACATCCAATTATTCTGAGTGCCACCACCTACACTGCCGCCCAACAGACTACTACTCACCGAGACTTGATTGGTGTAGCCGCTCCACACTCCGTACTCAATTCCAGAGGATGCATAGGAAGGCGTGTTCGCGCTTATTGCTGTGCCACCTGTAATCGTCGTTGTGCTAGTCCACCCTGCACCACCTGCAAAGCTACTCTCTATAAATGACGACAATTGCCCACTGGTGGCTGAGCTACCGGCCACATAGATCAAATTACTGGGTGCAACCAACCAGCCCCATGAGCGATTGTTTGCCCACACGCTTTGACCTGCCACATGGTCGAAGGCATAAGCCATATCGGTTATCACCACCGGCGGCGTTACTACGACAGGAGGTGTTACCACCACCACTGGATTCACTGCATTCGCCAAAGTCCCACCGCCAGCAAGGTTGGTGACTACCGTATTCACCGATGCCGTAGAACCCGTAGCGGTGGTTACCGTTTGTGATGAAGCATCCAACGTATTGCCAGATGTATCAACCAGCTTAATCGGCACAACCTGAGCCGGCGTAGGCACAACAACGACAGGCATGATTGCGGTAGTAGTCACTGGCGTAAGCGGTTGCGTTGACGGCATGGTATTGAGCGGTGCAACATCCGCCGTCACATTTCGCAACACGGTTGCATCACCTGCGGTTGTCGTTTCAGGCTTTGAAGACTGACTCGAAGTTGTGCCCGAGCCACTGGGGGTTGACGCCACCTCTGGCTTGGTTTCATTACTCTTTGCCTGAGTGGTTTCAGGTTTGCTTTCTGGCTTGTTAGCATTGGCTTGCTCAGTTTTTTCTGTCTTTGTTTCTTTTTCAGCAGGCTTGTTTCCTCCACCCTGCTTTTCAGATTTTTGCTCTTGCTTCTCTTCTTTGCTTTCTTTAATTGTTTTAGTTGGCGTAGCCGCAACCGTAAAAATTGAGGTGTTAATCGGAGCCAACTTGGGCGCCACATTCATGCCGCTGGCATAACCCATTTGGTTGGGTTGGACGTTCACCGTACCTTGGCTGGTCGTCATCGTCGTTTCACCCACGTTCACCTTGCTATAGGCCCCAGCCGCAATCAGCGGATTTCCTGCTGGCACAACAAACGTTTCGTGGTCTGTACCGCGAATACCAATGGTGGCAGCTGGCGTAGTGATTTTATAATTTTGCTTATTCAGCATGCCAACAAAACCAGTGACTGCGCGGAAACCCCCTTTAAACAAAGAGAAAAAACTGCGCTCAGTACCATCCTGTTTGCCGTTAAACACAAATTGATCAAATTTCATGCGTGTATCAGGGCGAACTGCGACAAAGCCACCATCACGCATTTTGACCTGCGCAGAAGAAGCCAGTGCCGTTGTTATCATATCCCCTTCATTCACCACCTCGCCTCTCACCAAAGGCCGCGTAACGCCCGCTGTAGTCGTAATTTGCACATTACCGTTTGCGAATAGGACTTGGCCTGCCACACCCGCAAAGGCGACTCCAATAGGCAAGATCAAAATAGCCAGCGCAGTCGCCAGAAAAGCTAATGTTTTATTGGTCATTTTCATGGTTAACCTCACTCAAATTAGTTAGGCTGATCTATCAAATCATCTATCTAAAATCGCGACGCACGGTAATCGAAGCATCTAGGCGATCGAAGCTGTAAATCAAAATACTAGAATTGTTTTTGGAGTAGCTTGCTTGCGAACGCACTGTCCATGCTTTATTCGGATGCCATGCACCACCCAACGTCACGTCATATTGTTTGTCATTACGCGCAGCTAAGAAAGCAACGTTTTGCTTATCGTAATTACCAATCTGGTAACCCACGTTACTGAAAACCTCCATTGAGCCATTCAACGTTTTTTGCGCGCCAATTCGTAGCCCATAGCCAACCTTATTGCCGTCAGCTCGGTCATACATGGCACGCTCACTACTCCAATTTAAGCTACTAAACACGGATGTTTTAATGCCTTCGAAATTATATAAGTAGCCTGTTCCGGCAACATTTTGATCGAAATTATTGAGCTGAGAAGCTGTGTCAGCGAATCGATTCCGGCTATGTTGCATAAACATATTCACCTGACTATTCGCATTTAAGTTGCGTCGCCAATCTCCGGTCAAACCGAACGCATCACGATTTTTTGCGTGAGCAATATTAAATTGGCTAAAACTTGTACCCATTCTAAAAGTACTTTCACCCCAGATGAATGACACGCCTGCGCGGCTATCAACATTACTGGCATCGAAAGCAGAAACAGCTTGCTCATTGCCACGACGGCGCAAATCCAGCCCGCCATAAACACCCCAGCTAGCTGGAAGTGTGTGGCTCGCCTCTCCACCCGCAACTACCGTGTAATAACTGCCCGGCGTTTTCATGCTAGTTGGGCTCAACGTAAAAATTAAATTACCGAACGCTGGAACAGGGATTTGCGATTGACTGGTCGAGTTATTGACGTTGCTATCCCTACCAAATGAACTCTCAACATAAGCCGAATAACGGGTTCGTTTGGCACGCTCAATCGTTACGATGGCTTCTAAGTATTTAGCAATCGTGGCACGTGCCGCAGGTGGGGGGTCTTGCTTCATCACCGCATCGAATTCAGTTTTTGATCGAACTAAATCGCCTAATTGAAAATAGGCGCGCGCCATATCTAAACGCGCCCCCGCGAAGTTGGGGTCAACGGCTAAAACCCGCTCAAAGGCCAGCGTTGCTTTATCTGGCTTGCCACTATCAAGAGCTGCAATACCAAGCAGATAGTCGAAGCGAACATTGCCCGCATATTCCAAATCAAATGGTTCAAGAAGTTTGTAGGCGTCTATGGGCTTACTTTGACCGAGCAGCGCATCTGCATCATTCAATAGTTTTTCTGGGACTACTGGATTTTTTCTCTTTTCAAGAGCATCTTTTTCGACTTTTACTTGCGCTTCATCAACCTCCGGCGCGGGAAAAGCTTTAACAAAAATAGGCTTTTGCTCTGCTGCATTTACCCCTAATGAGGCGCAGGCAAACCCAATAGCGACACACCGTAATAAAAACTTCCACATTTTTGAAAGTCTTAACATTTTCAATGAAGTCATCTCATTCCGAGATGGCTTCTGTTTCATAGATTAAGATTATTTAGCCAACTCAACCAAGGCTTGATCTGCATCTTTTCGCAGCGCGCTGTCTGGGTGTTTTTTAACAAACTCAGCAAACGCGCCACTTGCTTGTTTCTTCTCACCCGCCGCAGCTAAATCCATCGCCTTTTTAAAAGCGGCCAATTCTTCAGCCTCAATCGTTTCTTGTGTTGCCTCACCCTTCCAGTAAATATCATGTGCATCAGAAGGAGCGCCACGCACACCACCCACCGCATTCGTTGCGCCAATTTTCTTTTGCGGCGCAAACGACTCGACCTTTTTGCGTAATTTTTCCCATAAACTCATCGAACCAGTATCAGCGGCAAAAACGGTCGCAGACGCAAATGAACTTAGCAACACGAAAAGCAAAACAATCATTTTTTTCATCATCTTCTCCTTAATATTTTTACCGCAAAATTACAAAGTATTTGAGAGCTCCAACCCTAGCGCCTTGTATTTTTTCTTGATATTTACATCTAAATTTTGGGCTTTTAGAAAAGCCTCTTTTGCTTCTTTTATTTCATTAACCGCCTTATGCGCTTTAGCCAGATTGATCCAGATATAC
>JAUYFR010000092.1 GCA_030690855.1 Gallionellaceae bacterium | reverse complement strand
TCATCACGCCTGACGTGGTGGCTTTGTTAGAGCAATTTGATCTGCCGGGAATGCGTATCCTGCAATTTGCCTTTGGTGGTGAGTTAAATAACCCCTATTTGCCCCACAACTACAAACATAACACCGTGGTTTATGGCGGCACTCACGATAACGACACTACGTTGGGTTGGTTTAACTCGGCCAGCACGCGTGAGCGTGAATTTGCCTGCGAATATCTGCATGTCGATGGTAGCGAAATTAATTGGGATTTAATTCGTGCAGCCTCTCAGTCAGTGGCAGATACTGCTATCCATGCATTACAAGATGTGTTGGATTTGGGCGCGGAAAATCGAATGAACTTGCCGGGTCAGCCTGAGGGCTTTTGGGAGTGGCGTTTCACGTGGGAGCAAGTGACACCTGAGCGTACGAAAAAACTCTATGCGATCACCAGCGAAAATGGTCGTTTAGGCAACGATTAATCGAGTAGCTGGCTTTCAATGTAAATATCTACCCCCTGCTTTGGCGTGACAGTCGAAGCAGGGATTTTTCCTTCAGCGCGCCAATTTTTTACGGCTTCTTTTTTGCTGTTGCCCGTGACTAAAAAAATAACCTGATGTGCGTCGCTCAAACGTTTCGCGCTCAACGAAACACGTTGTGGCGGTGGTTTGGGGGCATCAAAAACGGCTAGTGTCGCGGGTGAGTTAGCTTGGTTGCCCACATCGTGCTGTGGAAACAAGCTGGCAGTATGTCCATCCTCTCCTAAGCCTAACAAAACCAAATCGAAAGTTGCCACTTGGCTTAACAGCGCGGCATATTTTTCTGCTGCAATTAGCGGGCCTTCTTCTGCGGGTATCGGGTGAATCTGTGAGGTTGGAATATCAATGCTATTGAGCCAAGCCTGCGTTGCCATCAAACTATTTCTCTCCGCATGGTCAATGGGTAAGCAACGCTCATCGCCAAAGTAGATATGCCAAGCCGCCCAATTGGTGTTTGCGGTTTTGAGTAATTCATAAACGCGACGCGGCGTGGTGCCACCTGCCAGCACAATATGAAAGCTGCCTCGCTTTTGAATCGCTTCATGCGCTGCGCGAAGGATTTCAGTAACAGCCGATTTTTCTAATTCTGCTGTGTTTGCAAATGAATGCCAGCGGCAAAGTTGAGATGAAGAATTACCGTTAATTGTGCTCATAAGATTTGCCCAATTCATTAATGCTCTGGAGTATGATTCTACGACGCTGTGAATTAATTAACAGTTAATTTTAGGGAGAGAAACGATGCGAATGGCGATGATCGGTTTGGGCAAAATGGGTGGCAATATGGTGCGTCGTTTACGCCGTGGAGATGTCGAAGTCGTTGGTTATGATCGCGCTGCTGAGGTTGTCTCTCAGCTCAATAAAGAATCTGGAATGATCGCAGCCTCTTCGGTTGAGGATGCGGTTTCAAAATTAGCATCTCCCCGTATCGTTTGGTTAATGTTGCCGAGTGGTGATCCCACCGAGCAACAGCTTCGCGCCTTAGTTCCTCAGTTAGCTAAGGGCGACATTATCGTTGATGGAGGCAATTCAAATTATCACGATAGTCAGCGGCGCGGCGCATGGTTGGCTGAACAGGGCATCGGTTTTATGGATTCAGGCACTTCTGGCGGAATCTGGGGGCTAGAGAATGGTTACTGTTTAATGGTCGGTGCGACGGATGAAGTGGCCAAGACGATGACCCCAATTTTGCAAGCATTGGCTCCTGCCGCAGACCGCGGTTGGGCGCATGTCGGCCCTGTGGGCTCGGGACACTTCACCAAGATGATTCATAATGGTATTGAGTACGGCATGATGCAATCGTTTGCCGAAGGCTTAGAGTTACTCAAGGGTAAAAAAGAATTCAATTTGGATTTGGCGCAGATTACTGAGTTGTGGCGTCATAGCTCGGTGGTCAGAAGTTGGTTGCTGGACCTCACCGCAGAAGCACTCAAGCATGATCAAGAGTTGAAACAAATTGCACCTTATGTGCCTGATTCTGGCGAGGGTCGTTGGACTGTGGTGGAGGCCATTGATCAAGGTGTGGCAGCGCCTGTGCTAACACTGGCGTTGCAGATGCGCTTCACTAGTCAAGATGAGATGGGCTATGGCTATCGTTTACTTTCTACCATGCGCAATGCATTTGGTGGGCACGCGGTTAAGCAGACTTCTTGATTGCTTAGTTGTGATGAATGCGATGTTATCGATGGCTGAACGAGTGGAGGTGTGCGCATGAAAGTTTTAGAGCCATGTACCTTAGTGATTTTTGGAGCAGCAGGAAATCTTAGCCGTTTAAAACTAATCCCTTCCTTGTTTCGTTTGGAATTAGCAAAACGCTTGCCTGAACATTTAGCCATTATTGGTTGCAGTATCGAACTCAGAAATCCAGATGAGTGGATTGCTGAGATCGTCAAAATGTTAGAGCCTGTTTATCCACAGGGAATTGATAAAGCTGCGCTTGATCGCTTTTGCGCACGTATGCACTACCATGCCACTCCTCCTGGTGAAGATGAGTCCTACCAGCGCTTGAAAAAAATGGTTGAGGGTAATGAAATATTTCCGCCCAATATGGTTTTCTACATGTCAGTTAGTCCAGCAGCCTTTCCTGAA
>JAUYFR010000085.1 GCA_030690855.1 Gallionellaceae bacterium | reverse complement strand
GGGCTGCGTTTGAGGGCAGGCATCTGACAACCCTTAACAATAGGGTGAGGTCGCGACTGTCCGCAATCGGGAAGGTATTTCAGATGGCCCACTGACTCTTATGGGTTATTTTCAGATGATCCAATTTCGTTCATGATAGCCTTGCGGAAGCAGGTTAAGTCTCATTGTTGGTTGTTTACTGGGTCGGCATCTTGTTTTCCTACCGTTCCAAGTTTGATCAAGAGAGTATGCCTAGATTTTCGTACTATTCTTTTGTACGTTGTGCTAATTAGCAACTCCGAGCCTGGACTTCACCTGACTCGATAGACGCAGCACAGCTTCCTCTTTTAGCAGCATAGCAGAAGTAATACATGACAATCTTGAATGACCGTACTTGGCCGAATAGCAGAATATCCTTGCTGTCAGCATGAGCTACCGCACCACGAATGGACTAGTAGCGCGATTTAATCTTTCCGATTCAAGAATCGCTGTAACTTTAGAAAAGCTCGAAGCGACAAGGGCGGAGTTGGAAATTTAGTGGGCAACTTTCCGGTAAATGAAAATTGGTGAGACAGGGGAGGGGAGTGTAGCAGCCATGATGTTACACAGATGAAATTTCAATCATTCCGTAAAAGGGTTGTTATTCGGGAAGTTTATTCCATCAAGGGTTAGTCGAGATTGATTAATCAAAACGCTGCTTGGATTTTCTTAACAGATCTGCTTTGAGGCTGTTTGCCCGTTCAAGACATTCATCGAAACTCAGTTTGAATTCAATTTTCTCAATCGCTTCGAATACCGGCATCATGATGGATCTGCGAGAGTCGCACTGATCAGTAAACGCTTCAATGTTTTTCGCAAAGACATTGGGTTGCTCAAGAATTGCGTTGTAGTGATGCTCGATGACTAATGCGAGATCAAGCAGATCACGTGGCGTGGCTCTATCTCCGCGATACCATAATTTTTTCGCGACAATTTCAATCGGAGTTTCAAGCAGAATTTTTCTGCCGAGCACTTCATGTTCTTCAAAAGGTTTTTCTGTCAGTGTTGACGATGCGACAAAATCGATTTCACCCTCTGGTAAGAACAGCTTTACGAACTCTGTACCATCCTGATAATCGGCAGTGACTTCCTCACCTCTACCGCCCAAGCGTGGATTCACATAACCAAGGAATTGTGGATCAGGGACGAAGATATCGATGTCTTTACTCTTGCGATGCGCATAGTAAAACATCAATACAGTGCCACCGCCAAGGCTCCAGCGAGGTAGCGTGTATCCATCTGACTCGATGGAATCCATAAGCCAGAGCGCTTTTTCTAGAAGGCTTTTCCACGGACCATCTGGAAAGTTAAGAGGCGACTTAACCAACGCAACTCCAAAATTTGTTGGGTGACTTGATCTCTGCAGCTACCTTGGCCAGATTTTTCCAGAGTAACTTGGCTTTAATGTTTTTCTTCGCGGCAATCTGCTTTACGGTGCTGGCGACTAGAGAGGTTGGCGTTTCATCAATCAAATGCAACACCTGCCCCTCCAATCCAGGTTGGATTTTGCCGCTGAGCATGAACTTCTCCAGATCGGAAGCGGACATGATGTTTTTATAGCTCGTATTAATGTTGCCGAGCGTCATCTTGATTGAATCCAATTTTTTTCCCGTAGCAAATAGTGTGGTTCCGACACTCTCCGCAATTTCAGAAAGCTTCACAGCGCCAATATCACCAACATGCCCATTCTCAAGGTTTACGATAGTTACTCTGGACACGTGCGACACAGCAGCGACAGCCCTTTGGGTCAACCCGCAGGCCTCGCGTTCTTTTTTGATAATGGAACCAATCGTTAAAATATCCATGGGTATTAGTATAAGAATGCAATGTTAAAAAGTAAAGCATACTTTACTTTATTATTGTACTGAAAAGCCACTGAGCATGGAATAACGGCTCGGCAGGATGCAGGCAATCTTTTGTAGCATAGTGCAATATGAAGATACGCCAAAATTGACAATAGAACGAACGTTCTGTACGTTTGATTGCATGACACAGCTACTTCAAAACATATTGCTCCTAGCATTGGGCAGATTGCCCATCTTTATTCGTCCTCACAGATCGTTTCAAACTAACCGACCCACAATATGAGAAATCCATCGTCGTGCCACTTCCACAACCAAGCGATAACACCACAAAGATAATTGGTGCCGCTCTAAATGGTCTCAAGCAAATCTACCGTGCCGGATTTAGCTACAAGAAAACAGGTGTGTTGCTCATGGGGCTACATCCGAAATCCTCAGTGCAACGTACGCTATTCGATGATCCTACTTTACAAGCAAAGTCAGACAAGATGATGAATGTGATGGATGCGATCAACATCAAAATGGGCAAGGGAAGTTTAACCACTGCAGCCTCTGGGGCACGGCAGCGCTGGGCGATGCGCAGAGAGAGTAAATCATCGAACTACACCACTGATTGGGATGAGATGCCAGTGGCTTGGTGAGGTGGAGTACTAGATATTTATTACTATTGCCTTTAAACCCAATATCTACAACAATCCGCGCCGCAGTTTAAACCTCAATTTCACTAGGGAATACACATGAATCGCCATGAACTCATCGAAGCACTCTCCAAGAAAACAGACTCCACTAAAGCTGAGGCTGACCGTAATATTTCAGCACTGCTTGAAATCATTACAGCCACTCTGAAAAAAGGTGACAAACTGGCCCTCGTTGGTTTCGGCTCTTTTGAAGTACGCAAGCGCGCTGCTCGCGTTGGCCGCAATCCTAAAACTGGCGCTGAATTAAAGATCAAAGCTTCCAAAGTTCCTGCGTTCAAAGCAGGTGCAACACTGAAGGCAGTTGTAAACGGCACTAAGAAGTAATTTCAAGTTGTATCAACGAAGGCCGGCAGTTCAGATTGCCGGTCTTTTGTTTTCTAGGTAACTGTAAATGCCCGCAAACCAAATTCTCGAATATCTCAAAAAACACGGCGAAACGATGGATAGCGATATTGCAAACGCAATTGGTTTACCCCTTACCAAAACACGGTCGCTGTTAGCTGAGTTGATCGCTAAAACAGATGTGATTGCCTGCGAAACTATCAAGTTTGAAAAAGGTAAGAAGATCGAAGGGTTGAGCTGCAGAGTATCGGGCTTCACACCAAAAGCTAAGCCGGGTGCTAAATCTAAAGTACAACTCAAACTGTCCTGAGTAAGCCGCACTAACAGTAAACAAAATGGCTCGCCGCAAACACCACAACGTCTATGTCATCGAATTATCGAAGGACGTACTGTACGAAGCCAAATTCAAAAAGTGTAATCCCAGCTACAACACCGGAAAGCCCTGCGTTTATGTTGGCATGACCGGACTGGACCCTGATGTCCGTTTTGATAAACACAAAGCAGGTATCCAATCGAACCGCTACGTTCAACAATACGGCCTACGGTTACTGCCCGATCTTTACGAAGGATTTAATCCCATGTCTTACGACGATGCCTGCACCAAAGAGGTTGAAGTAGGAATTGATTTGCGGGAATCTGGGTTTGGAGTTTGGCAGGCGTGATTCTGCTATTACCGCTTACTAATGATCATCGTTGGATTTTTTGTTGCGCTTAAACCGTTGCGCGTAACTGACGGATGTCTTATGCCTTGGTGCTTTGAAAGGGTTTTTAAAAGTTCGACAGAGCGGGGCTTGAATAAAACCACAGCGCAATGAATTTTTTGGTCGATCTTGAGTATTGGCGGTGAACAATTTTCAGGCACCACTCAAAATGTTCACGCGTGAACAAACTATTTGCATTGGTAATTAGCAAGAATTTTTGCCAAGTGCTTCGATATGCTCTAGTGTTTCACTGAGTGAAGGAGAAAGTGAGATGGATATCAATATGAAGAATAGTTCAGCACTTATACAAAACAGCGGTGATGCAGTTGGTATGACTGTGTTAAAGAAATCGATTGATCTCGAAGCGCAATCAGCGTTGAGTTTAATTAACGCTGTTCCTCCTGTGCCACAAGCGGGTTCGGTAAATTTCCCTCCTAATCTTGGGCAGAAAATTAATACGACGGCTTAACCATTACGCAACACATCTTTCAGCGCTATTGATTGATTTATGTTGTCGGCTCTTCATTCAAAATGCAAAATCATCACTAGAAATTTAGCCGAGAATTTTAAAACCCCTGCATCCTTTTCACCTCATAAGAATCGAGTATCACTTGAATGACATTAAAGAATTGACTGATGCGCTACTAAAGTTTCGGGATGAACGAGATTGGGCGCAGTTTCACAATCCTAAAGATTTAGCACTGGCGCTTAACATTGAAGCAGGCGAGCTTCTCGAATCTTTTCTATGGAAATTTGCGGAACAAGCGGACACTAATCATGTTAAAGATGAACTTGCGGATGTATTTGCATTTGCTCTTCTTCTTGCTGAGAAATACAACTTTGATGTCAGGAAAATCGTTCTAGATAAGATTGAAAAGAACGCTCAAAAATATCCTGTTTGTAAGTCAAAGGGCATCTCAACAAAATACACTGACCTATAGTTAATGCCATGAGCAATCAACCCGATGACCAACCAGTCCCCCGCTGGCTTGCTGCTGCCTGTACGGGATGTGGTAAATGTTGCATAGATTCAAACTACATGCGAAACCTCCCCGCCTCCAAGTCCGATATTAGGCGGTGGCGTAAAGAAGAACGTGATGACATTCTTGAGTATGTTGATTTTGTTGGCCAGGGAGAATATTACCTATGGGTCAAGGATGGGGTGGAGTCCTCACGTTGCCCTTTCGTGAGGAAGGACAGAGGTAAGCCAACTTACCATTGCACAATCCACGATACTCGCCCTGAGGCTTGCAGAGGCTACCCTTTAACCGCAGGTCAGATGGTAAAACTCGGCTGTGAAATCATCGGGGAAATCGAGACTGTTTCCCTAAGCCTTAGTCGAGCGAAGCGGTAACTGCTGCGTTAGATGGTAAGGATGGGCGAAGTAGGGTGGTTGCAAAAGGGGAGTCTGAATGGCCGTTATGGGGCTGGCAATTTTCGGCTAATGGACTAAACCGCTTCGCGGTATGGGCGCTGCGTAGTCGAGTTTGAAGTGAGTTTTAAG
>JAUYFR010000066.1 GCA_030690855.1 Gallionellaceae bacterium | reverse complement strand
GATAGCAACGATATTCGGCGTGTGCTGAGCAATCTGATGAATAGCTTCAAGATCATCGTAAGGCACGCGCACAAAACCTTTTACCAGCGGCTCAAAACCCGCTTGCACCTTGCGGTTGCCAGTAGCCGAAAGCGTTGCGAGAGTTCGTCCGTGAAATGCTTTTTCCATCACGATAATGGTGGGCGTGTCGATGCCACGCGTATTGCCATACAGTCGCGCCAATTTAATTGCCGCCTCGTTTGCCTCACAACCAGAGTTGCAAAGAAACACCTCATCCATTTTGGCGAGCTCGCACAATTTATCCGCGATCAACTCTTGTTCGCGCACTTGATAAACGTTCGAAGTGTGAATTAGCTTGCCAATTTGCGCTGATAGCGCGGCAGTGAATTTTGGATGCGCATGGCCGAGTGTGTTTACGGCGATACCCGAGAGCGCGTCGAGGTAACGCTTGCCATTAACATCCCAAAGCCAAACTCCTTCTCCATGCGTGAAGGTGACGGGTTGGCGGGCATAGGTGTTCATCAAATGGGACATGGCAAGCTTTCTAGTCTTGTTACATCAAATTGGTGAAATCAAAAACAAAAAAGGCCGACTGCTTCGTCGGCCCTGTTGTTGCAGTCATAACGTCCGCAATAAATTAGGCCATCGCCTTAATAGCGGCAGACAGTCGGCTCTTATGACGAGCAGCTTTGTTCTTATGAATAATTTTCTTGTCAGAGATGGAGTCTACGATGCTCGTAGATTCGCTAAACACTGCTTGAGCGGCGGCTTTATCGCCAGCCTCAATTGCCTTTGCAACTTTCTTAATTGCGGTACGCAATTCAGAACGCAGACTAGTATTGTGCAGGTTCTGTTTAACTGATTGTCTTGCACGCTTTCTGGCTTGTGCGCTATTTGCCATGGTGACCCCTTGAGAATTCGGCTTGCGTTAAAAAGGGGCGCATTCTAGTGGCTGCGGCAGGGTTTGGCAAATGCTTTTTTCGGGCGCGGGTCGTTCCTGCACAGAGCAATATCCAGTGAGTTGCGCAAACCATATGGCGTACAGATAGGGGAATATATAACCATATGATTTTATTTGGTTATATTTATTTCAAATAACTACTCAATCTCGCCGTAAGCTCCCACTCCAACCTGATCTCTTCCGCCATGCTTGGCTTTGTAGAGCGCTTGGTCGGCTGACTTCAGTAGCGTCGCTAGAGAAAGTTGCGGGGTTGGCACCACCGAAGCCACGCCACAACTGATAGTGACATGGCGTGACTCAGTGGCGTAATGCGGAATATTTAAATCGGACACTTGTTGGCGCAGGCGATTAGCAATCCACCTTGCGCCATCGGCATCAGTTTCGCCCAATACCAAAACAAACTCTTCGCCACCATAACGCGCGGCCAAGTCAGTTGCGCGTGGCGCTGCCTTCCCTACTTGCGCAGCCACTTTTTTCAAGCACTCGTCGCCCGTTTGATGGCCGTATTTATCGTTGAATAGCTTGAAGTTATCGACGTCGATCATCACCAAGGAGAATGGTTTTTGCATCCGCTCGCAGCGACGCCATTCACGTTCAGACAACTCATCGTACATACGACGATTTGCGATGCCCGTTAATCCATCCGTTGCAGAAAGCCGCAGCAGGGCTGCGTTCGCTTCATTCAACTGTTGCGTTACCTTAACCAAAGAGCGCTGCATTTCTACCAAGCGGTGCATCGCGCGCACTTTAGCTTTGAGTACGACTTCACTAATTGGCTTCATCAAATAATCATCGCCGCCGACTTCAATGCCGCGCGCTAAATCCTCATCCTTAGACATGCTGGTGAGAAAAATAATTGCGGTCCAATCTTCTGGTTTTTCTAAAGCGCGAATTTTAAGTGCGACGTCAAAGCCATCAATATCGGGGAGTTGCGCGTCTAGCAAAATAATGTCGGGACGTTCGCGGTGATAAATATCAATCGCCATTGCACCGGTTTCAGATTTCAGTGGCGTGATGCCCATGCGTTCCAAATAAGTGGATAACACTTTTAAGGTCACTTTACTATCTTCAACCACCAGCACTTTTAAATCATCAGATTTGCTATTCATTTTGTTCCCTGCAATTGCTTCATTGTTTCTACTGCCATGCACAAGTCATCCCATGCGTGGGCTTTTTCGGCCGGCGTGCGCAGCAAATAAGCGGGATGATAAGTGATTAAGAGCGGCACTCCCTGATAATCGTGCAACTTGCCGCGCAAACTTCCTAGCGTCGCGTCTTTACCCAGCAAGGCAGTCGCCGCAGTTTTGCCCAATGCCACGATCACCTTCGGCTTGATCAGTGCGATCTGTTGTTGCAAATAGGGCAGGCACTGTGCGATTTCATCGTGCGTGGGGACATGATTTTCTGCTGGGCCACATTTCACAACATTGGCGATATAGACATTCTGCCCTCGCTTCAACTTAATTGAGGCCAGCATGTTGTCTAACAATTTTCCGGCCTGCCCCACAAAGGGTTGGTCCTGCGCCACGTCCTCTGTTGTCGGCCAATCTCCCACAAAAAGCCAATCTGCATTTTCATCGCCCGCACCAAACACGGTTTGCGTACAGCCAGCGCGAAGTTTACAGGCAGTGCAACTTGCAACTTGCTGCTTGAGTGCCGGCCAATCAATCGTATTTTCATTCGTACAGGCGGCGTGTAGGTCGGGCTTGTGCGTGTATTGATGGAGGTTTGGCTCCGCACTAACACGACCTACCCCTTGTGGCTGCAACTCGACAGCTTTGGGTTGACCGATAGTCTCTTGTCGGGTTGAAACCCGACCTACAACATCATCGCTAGGCGAAACTTGTGGTTGGTCAGCTACCAAGCTAGCGGATTCTGAACTAGGCACATTTTTCCTTACCCAGAGCGGGTAAAGATTCAGCTCTCGCATTACGTTTTCGTCACGAAGGTTTAGCACTTCCACTCCATCAAAATAGCATCTTCGCGCCCATTTTTTGCGGGGTAATAATCACGACGCACGCCCATCTCATCAAATTGCACTGCCTGATATAGCGCAACGGCAGCCACACTAGATTTACGCACCTCCAACACCACGCGTTTTTTTCCCAGCTCACGCGCCCGCATCAACATCGCTTTAAGCAACACACGCCCCAAACCTCGTCGCTGATAGGGTGCAGCAATCGCAATATCGAGTAGCTCGGCATCATCCACCCCTTGCATCAAAATAGCGTAGCCCATAATTTGTTCTTCCATCTCAGCCACTTTGCACACATAGCCACTCGTCAGCGAATCATTAAAATTACCCCGTGTCCACGGATGCGAATGTACTTTTTGTTCGATACTCAAGACCGAGTCAATATCGCCTTCGGTCATGTCACGTAATATCACTTACCGCCTCGTTCACTTGTTGTTAGCGCAACCTTGTCGCGCAAGTAGAGTGGTAACGCAAGAGCAGCATCCACCGCTTTGCCCTTTGCAAATTCAATTGCAGCTAATTGCGCAATCGCGCTGGCCTGTGGCGCGACCCCCGCATCCACACCGCTTAACTGTTTTTCGTAATGGGATTTTAATGACTCAGCAAAACCACTCCCCACACCAAACCAACTATCGCCCTCAAGGAAAGGCGCCGCCTCCGCTTTACACAAGCAGGGCTCAATAACCACCGTCCATCCTTCTGCGCATTTTTCATACGCCGCGAGATAAATTTCATTCATGCGCGCATCTAATGCCGCAATGACTTTGTTGTGGCCAGACGCCTGCGCCAACGCCTCCAGTGTGCAAACGCCAACCACCTTTAAATCCGCCCCAAGTGCCAAACCCTGCGCCACCCCGCAAGCAATTCGAACACCAGTAAAAGACCCTGGCCCTTTGCCAAAACCAAGGCCACTGACGTCCTGAACCTTCAGTCCGGCACACTGCAAAACGGCATCAATCATTTCTATCAGCAACTCTGAATGCTTCTGCCCCACCAATTCGCTGCGTTCAATTACGCTGCCGTCTTGCCACAGCGCAACGGAGCAATATTCAGTCGAAGTTTCAAGCGCAAGAATTTTCATGCAGTCAACAACAAGGCAACTGCTTGCGCGGCGATACCTTCACCGCGCCCGGTGTAACCTAGTTTTTCGGTGGTCGTCGCTTTCACATTTACCGTCCCGACCGCAATTCCTAAATCAGCCGCGATGTTAGCGACCATCTGCGGAATGTGCGGCGCCATTTTAGGCGCTTGCGCGATGATGGTGGCATCCACATTCGCCACGCGATACCCAAGCGATTTAATTTTGCCTGCTACATCGCGTAACAAAATACGACTGTCGATATCTTTAAATTTTGCGTCGGTATCAGCGAAATGTTTTCCAATGTCGCCTAATGCTGCCGCGCCCAATAGTGCATCGCAAATCGCATGTAGTAACACGTCGGCATCTGAATGGCCGAGTAGCCCTTTTTCATAGGGAATATCGACTCCGCCGATAATCAGCTTGCGATTTTCAACTAACTGGTGAACGTCAAAACCTTGCCCGATACGCATGATTATTTTCCCCGTAACAACAGCTCTGCTAACTTAATATCCTGCGGATAGGTCACTTTAAAATTGGTCGAGTCGCCCGCCACTAGTTTTGGCTGCAAGCCCATCGCCTCAATAGCAGAGGCCTCATCTGTCACATTTTTACATTCATGTAGCGCCTGCGCTAACAACCCGACACGAAACATTTGTGGGGTTTGTGCCTGCCACAAATTTTCGCGACTTTCAGTACGAACAATGCGTTGCTCGGCATCTGCTCGCTTGAGTGTATCTGCCGCTGGCACGGCCAAAATTCCGCCCACCGCATCATCACGCAACTCAGCAATCAGTTTTTCCAAGTGCGCTTGCGTGAGGCAAGGGCGCGCAGCATCGTGTACCAACACCCACTCATCCACTTCCAATTCGGATGCCAATAATCCATTCGCCACGCTTTCTGCGCGCGTCGCCCCGCCGCAATACAGCGGCTCTAATTTGCCAGCGCAATGCGACCAGTCATAGGTTTTAAAGTGATTATCTTCAGGAGCCAACACCACGAATACCGTACTGATGTGCGGAGATACGCACAATGTGGTGAGCGCGTGATAAATCATTGGCTGTCCAGCTAACTCAAGATATTGCTTGGGTAACTCGCTCCCCATACGAGAGCCAAAACCTGCGGCGGGAACAAGTGCGTGAAATTTAGACATAGTCGAATTGTAAAGGAATCTCCGTGCCCGCGTCGCTTGACGTCAGCCAAAATTATCGCGTACAAGCTATGCTAAATTTTGTTTAATCTTAGCCATGCGCACCTTCCTCTCCATTTTTTTCATCCCTCTGCTACTGCTCCTAATTTCAGGATGCAGCCAGACGAGCCTGCTC
>JAUYFR010000061.1 GCA_030690855.1 Gallionellaceae bacterium | reverse complement strand
ATTAGTGCAGGTACATGCAGCCTCTTCTATCGAACTAAAAGATGGGCGCATTCGTGCCTTCTGGTTTTCGGGAAGTCGTGAAGGCGCAAAAGATGTCGCGATTCACAGCGCGGTGTTTGATCCGCAAAAGTCGCAGTGGAGTAACGAAGAGGTGTCCATGACGCGCGAGCGTACACAGCAGTCTCTTCATCGTTATGTGAGTAAATTGGGAAACCCTGTTGTGGTGCGACAGCAAGACGGAATCTTGCGCATGTTTTACGTCACCGTATCGCTCGGTGGCTGGGCGGGTAGTTCAATAACCACAGTAACCTCGCGTGATGAGGGCGCGACATGGAGCGAGCCGCAGCGTTTAATTACTTCACCATTTATAAATATCAGCACTTTGGTTAAAGGTGCTCCATTTTTGTATAGCGACGGCACCATTGGCGTGCCCGTGTATCACGAATTCATCAGCAAATTTGCCGAGATATTGAAGGTCAGTCCGCAGGGCGTCGTACTAGATAAACAGCGTCTTACGGCCGGTGGGCAGGGTACATTGCAACCGGTGGTGTTGATGCAAAATGCACAGTCAGCACAAATGTTGATGCGTTACTCGGGCGGTGTTGCGCCGCATCGTGTGGTTGCAGTTAGCACGCAAGACGCCGGACTGCATTGGTCGCCAGCGATGAAAACGGCGTTGCTTAATCCTGATGCCGCCGTGACTGGGTTGACGATGCCAGATGGGCGAATGTTAGCGGTGGCAAACAATTTGGAGCGTGGTCGCGATGCCTTGTCGTTGATGCTCTCGGCAGACAATGGCATTACATGGCGCGAGGTGCAGCGCTTAGAAGATCAAGTCGCGGCGAGCGCACAGGCAGACGAAGCGAGTTATCTGCGTAATGCCAAAACGCTTATTGTGCAGAGTGATGCCGTAGCTAAAAATCATCTTGAGCAATCTATTGAATCAACCAAGCGTACCGTGTGCAAAGAGGGTAAGTGCCGTTATGAATTTTCGTATCCCTATTTGATTCAAACGCAAAGTGGTGATTTTCATTTGGTCTATACATGGAATCGCACCTTTATTAAACACCTGTCGTTTAACCAAGCATGGCTGGATCAGAAATTAGAAAAGGGCACGCATGATGCACTTCACTGACATCACAGGCCTTGCGGGCGTAGCATTTGCTATCTATTTGTTTATATTGAGATATATTTATTTTCCTCGCGTCTCAAGTCGAACAAAAGTGGCACTGACGGGCCTTGTACTTATCGCGGTATTTTTACCGCTAGGTGGATTATCAATCGCTGAGTTATTGCGAGGCATCTCGGGTGATTTGAGCATTGCTTCGTTGGTTTTGTTGAGCGCAGGGCTGTGCCGGATGCTACTTCCCTCGCCCGCTGGGAGAGGGATCGAGGGTGACGGAAGTTGCACGAGTGGTTTGCAGATATTTATTTTTTTCTCGGCGCTCGCACTCTACCCCTTTGCACTAGGTCTCGGCATGTTTGATCCTTATCGCTTGGGTTTTGGAAATGTTTGGTTTGTTGCTGCGCTGCTGTTGATCGCGTTAGTGGCATGGCTCAAACAATTCACGCTGGTCGCGCTGAGTGTTTCGCTTGCGGTGCTGGCGTGGAGTGTCGGCTGGTATGAATCAAGCAACCTGTGGGATTACTTGCTCGACCCTTGGGGGGCTATTTACGCAATGGTGGTGTTAGTCAAAAATGGCGTTGTGAAACTGCGAGGTATCGTTAGTCGATGATGGCGCGCAGTTTCGCAAGTGCTTCTTCCACCACAAAATCTGGCGCTATTTCAACTTTCTTTGCCTGACGTGCTGCTAAGTCTAGTCTGCGCACCGCGTTTACCCGCACGCCCAACCTCGTGTTGCTTGGAACGTTTCTTTTTATTACTCCAAAAACAGGTTACTATGGGTCATCTAACATGACCAACACGGAGGTTAATATGAGTCAGTTCAACATTGCTCAAGCTAAGTCACGCTTTTCAGAGCTGGTCGATAAGGCGCTGCTTGGCGAAGAGGTCGTGATCGCCCGTGACAACAAACCCCTGCTCAAGCTGATTCCTGTTGGCGCATCCGCTCGCCGCCAGCCCGGTTCGGCCAAAGGTGAAGTGCTTTATGTCGCAGCAGACTTTGATGCGCCACTGAGTGACTTTGCGGATTACACCTAAATGAAACTGTTACTCGATACCCATGTTTTTCTGTGGTGGGTGAGCGATGCCCCGGAGTTGTCTGATGCCGCGCGTGCAGCCATTTCCGATCCGGGCAACACCTGCTACCTGAGTTTGGCAAGTTGCTGGGAGTTGTCTATCAAATCCAGCATCGGCAAACTCAAACTCAAGAAACCCGTTGAACGCTTCATCTCGGAACAGATGCAGAAAAATGGTTTCTTGCTGCTCAATATCGAATTGCGCCATGTCGCCAAAGTAGAAAGTTTGGAATTGCATCATCGGGACCCCTTTGACCGCCTGCTGGTCACTCAAGCCAAGACCGAGCGAATGACTTTGGTCACCGCAGATGCCGTTTTGTCCGACTACGGTATTCGCTGCATTTGGTAGTTTGGTAGTTTGGTAGTTTGGTGGTTTGCGCAAAATCCACGGCTGATCGAGGCGGCGCACAGAGGAAGGAAGCCGAAAATCAAGTGGGTAACGGCTTGTCTACTGTACCGAGCAGTGAGTTGCGGTTCTCGTTGCAGCATTCTTGGTGGCCGACATACAATCGCGATGCCGTCTCGACAAAGACTTAATCTGGCTCACGTTAACGTAGGCCTTGTAGCGAAGTAACCCCGTCCGTTACGCACATTGTGTAACTGTGAAATGTGCTCAGTTGTTGTAATGGTGAAAGTTGTCGGGGCGGCACTCACATTCAGGCGAAATCTATGGCCACATTAAGCATCGGCTCACTTACTGATTTTCATGTGTTGCTCTTGCGCACCAACGTAAGTTATATGTCCAACAACTTGCTTGGTTTGCCATATGCCGAGTTGAAGGAGTTGATCTATCCGCACCCTCCATACAAGACGTTCACAATTGCAAAGCGTAACGGCACGCCACGAATCATTCACGAGCCAAGATTGAGCTTGAAAGTTCTCCAAGAAAAAATACTGGCCTATCTCTATATGCATGCCGGCCCTCCCAAGCCATGCGTACATGGGTTTACGCCAAAACGCAGCATTGTGACAAATGCAAAGATGCATTGCTCGCCGAAGACGCAGCATTTGCTTAACATAGACATAGAAGATTTCTTCCCGTCAATTACGTTTTATCGAGTGCGTGGCCTGTTACAGAAGAAACCGTTCGAATTTTCATATGAGGTTGCAACTGTGCTTGCACATCTATGTACTTTCAACGGTGTGTTACCCCAAGGTGCTCCAACGTCCCCCATGTTGGCTAATTTGACGTGCCGCTCGCTCGATCGTGACTTAATGAATTTTGCAAAGCGTCATCGCGCGACCTACTCGCGTTATGCAGACGACATCACATTTTCGTTTTCAGTCCGGCGTTCAGATAGCCTGCCTGCTAATTTATGCTCATTTGATAGTGGCATTCTTACGCTTGGAGAAGAACTCCGAGCGATTTTTGCCTCGCATTCATTTCGCATCAATCCGAATAAAAGCAGATTGAGTACACGGCGACATCGGCTTGAGGTTACTGGTATCACAATTAACGAACTTCCGAACATCAGGCGCGTTTTTATTGATCGTATTCGTGGTGCTATC
>JAUYFR010000052.1 GCA_030690855.1 Gallionellaceae bacterium | reverse complement strand
GCGGCTTTGCACGGCGACATGAATCAGCGCGACCGTAATCGCACCCTGGTAAATTTACGTCGCGGCACCGTGCGCGTGTTGGTTGCTACTGACGTGGCTGCTCGTGGTATTGACGTGGCAGGTATTTCACACGTTATCAATTTCGACTTACCAAAATTTGCCGAAGACTACGTTCACCGTATTGGCCGTACCGGTCGCGGTGGCGCAACAGGAATCGCGGTGTCGTTTGCTTCTAACCGTGATGCGTTGCACCTGAAGAAAATTGAGCAATTTACCGGTCAACGCATCGACGCGCACACTATCGCTGGATTCGAGCCAAAATTTAAGCCACGCCCAGCACCAAGTGGCGGTCGCGGCAATGGCGGCGGCGCTCGTAGCGGCGCACCGCGTTCTGGTGGTTTTGGTGCTCCTCGCACTGGCGGTTTCGGCGCTCCGCGTCACACCGCTGAAGGCGCACCTCGTCACCACGCACCGGATAGCCGCCACGGCTTCCCGCGTGATGATCGCGGTGGTCAACCACGTCGTGAAGGACAATCACACAATCGTTTCGGTGCAAATGCACCCGCTCACACTGGCCATGCAGATGGCAATCGCACGAGTGCTCCACGTGATCATAGCGCTGGCAACAGCACCCGTTCACATGCTGGCGCAGGTGCAGGTGGCCAACGTAGTGGTGGTTTCAACGCAGGTAATGGTGGACGCTCTGGTGCGGGTACTGGTGCGCCACGTCGCTCATCTGGCCAAGGCTTTTCACAAACGCGTAACAGCAACGGCAACCGCTAACACTGGGCTTGCTTAAATGAAAAACGCCCTGAGCAATCAGGGCGTTTTTTTATACCTTGAACAAGCGAACAGTTATCGCAAAATCACACCGTTCACCTGCGCTCCGAACCCTGGGAAGCCACTCGCCACCCCTGCACCAAATTTTTTCGCCAATCGATCAGCAATACCTTCATGGGTTGTGAAATCTACGATCGCCTCAGCCTTAATCACATCACGGGCGACTGACTCAACACTACCGATTTCGTCTGCCAGCCCCATCTTGATGCTTTGTTCACCGCTCCAAAACAAGCCGCTAAACATCTCCGGTGTTTCCTTTAAGCGCTTACCACGCCCTTGCTTTACCACGTCGATAAATTGCTGATGAATTTCTGCCAGCATCTTTTTAGTGAACTCTTCGTGTTTAGGATTACGCGGCGAGAATGGATCCATAAAACCTTTATTTTCCCCAGCAGTCATTAGACGACGCTCGACGCCTAGCTTTTCCATTGCACCGGTAAAACCAAAGCCATCCATCAACACACCAATCGAACCGACGATACTCGCTTTATTCACGAAAATTTTGTCGGCGGCGGCTGCAACGTAATAACCGCCAGATGCACACATATCTTCTACCACCACATACAGCGGGATATTTGGATAGAGCGTACGCAAGCGACGAATCTCATCGTTGATGTAGCCCGACTGCACAGGGCTACCACCCGGACTATTAATGCGCAAAATCACACCTTGCGTGTGTGCGTCTTTAAAGGCCTCTTGCAAGCTAGCGATAATGTTGTCGGCATTGGCGCTACTCTCCGCAGAAATCACGCCATTCAAATCAATCAGCGCGGTGTGCTTGCCACCCGTTAATGCGCTATCTGATTTATCCCCAACCCACCCCATAATTAGGAAGAGAACTAGAAAAACATAACCTAGGGTCAGTAGTTTAAAAAAGATGCTCCAATGCCGCGCACGTCGTTGTTCTTGTATTGCTGACATGGCAAGTTTTTCCAACACACCACGCTCCCAATTAGGTAAATCAGACATCAAAACCCCTTTTAAAATAAAAATAACTCAATATAAACAATATATTACAAATAATTACGCATTAGTCCTAAACCACGCTCGTAGCTCCACAAAATCATCCACCATTGCAATTGGATTCAGCGCGCGCAATTGTGCTTCAGGATGCGCGCCATGTGTGATCGCCACTGCATCGACGCCGGCATTGAGCGCCATTTGCAAATCATGCGTAGTATCGCCCACCATCAATACCCGCTCTGCTGTCAGCCCTAGCTCATCCATTATCTCCAACAACATTGCGGGATGCGGCTTGGAAAAAGTTTGATCCGCCGTGCGCGTACTGTGAAAATACGATGTCATTTCAGTTGCCGCCAACACTCGATTCAAGCCGTTGCGATTTTTTCCGGTAGCAACAGCCAAGCAATACCCTTTGCCGTGCAACTCAATAATCGTTTCGCGCGCCTCAGCAAACAAAGTCATCTTCCCATCTTGCGCCAGAAAGTGGTAGCGATACCTTTGCGCTAACGCGTCATAGTTTGATTCATCAACCTCTGGCACCGCATGACGTAATGCCTCGACCAAGCCCATGCCAATCACGTAGTGCGCGGCCTCATCACTTGGTACGGGTAAATCTAAATCACGGCAAGCAGACTGAATCGAACTTGCGATACAGGCCGTTGAATCCATCACCGTGCCATCCCAATCAAATACTATCAAATCGTAACGTTTAGCCATCTCACTCTCATGGAAATTCATCTGCCAGAAAAAAAACATGCCAATAACGGGCATGTTGTTTTTGTATTAAAGCGCGTATTCATCAACTACGCGGAACTGCAAACGCTACGTTAGAAATCCCAGCGGAATCCCAATGAGCCAAAAATTCGCCTAGTCGTAGAAGTTTGTGACGAGCCCTTTGATGTCGAGAAATCAATTCCCAAATCAGCATCTAAACTCAGCGTTTGCGCAACCATGTAAGCCACGCGAACCATCGGCATATTACGCGCTAAGCTGCCGCCATAATTATCAGTCTGCTGATAATAATTCCACGAGGTATCGAAAAATAAATCTCTATCCCAAGAGGTACGGTTATAAATAAATACGGATTGAGCATTCTTCACATAATCACTCGTGATATAGCTCGTCCCCATTGAGGTCATGTCAGCATCGGAATACAAGTTACTGCCGATCAATTGGGCCGTAATTGTTTTGTCCAAACCTGATGGTGTTATTAGTGGGCTATATCCAATCAAGGTATTAGTGCTACATATTGCTGGCTGTGCTGATGTCGCAAGTGTTGGATCGCATCCACTTGCTACCAGACCGTCAATCTTGCTCAGCCTAATATCTCCACCCAACTGCCAGTTCTGGCTTAACTTCTGCGTCATGCCAAACTGAGTAAACGCCATGCTACCGGTACGAGAAATTGCCAACGCTTTTAGTTCCGCTTCAGACAGCCCCAAATCTTTAATTGACGTCACCAAAGAACCATTCAGCGCATTTCGTGTACTGACGGAGGGGCTCTTACGATAGTCAGCCATAAAATTAAATGACGTCCCGCTCGACTCAACCTGATAAGTTCCCATTACCGTTGCGGCATTCAGCACACTGAAATAAATATCGTAATCAAGCAAAGCAAACGCAGTCTTACCACCCTCAAAATACCGGTACTCAGCACCCACCGCACGACGATCTAATATCCCTTCAAGCGTCTGATTAATGATGTAAGCAGAATAAGGGCCCGACTCAACTCCCGCCCCATAAAACACCGGCTGTACCGTGGAAGTAAAATCAACCAACTGACCTGCAACCGCGCTCACCCGAAAATCTTGCGGCGCGCCATAGCCTCCCGCCAAACCATCAAAGCGCCCCATCACCCCGCCGCCGCCTGAGGTTTGGCGACCAAGCCGGGCAGAATATTCCGCAGTACGGTTTTTCACTTCAACATAGGCCGAGTTCATGCGATTTCTGTCTGCTTTTCCCGGCAAAAAATTCTTGGTGTGAACATCACGAAAAACGATTCGATTATCGTAGTCTTGACTAATGTAACGTTGAGTAGCATCTACGTTGGTGATCAATGAAGATTGATCTTTCAGAGAGTAAGTAGAAGTCGTCGACGTACCATTCCATTGATAGGTGGACTCAATATCTGTCTGACCAAAGTAGTAGCGCGAAGAAAGGCCACCTTGAAAGAAGCTTCTCTCTTGAATCTTCTTGGTTGGCGTATCCATTTTCGTAGTCGTACCGGAAGCACGTAACCCAGCCAAACGTTGCTTCACATGGCTCACCCCTGGCTCAGTCGTAAATAGCTTTAGGTAAAGCTCGTACTCAGCTTTAGCTTTGTCCGACTGCCCGTTACGTTCACGCGATACGCCCACCCACTCTTGCGCATCTTGCGAATATTGATTCGGAGGCAACATCAGCAATTTGTTAAACGCCTCAATCGCCGCAGGATAATTTTTAGCAGACAAAGCATCACGCCCCGCTGACATTAACTTATAGCCCTCTTGGTTATTATCCACCGCAGCCACTCCATCAGCCGCTGGCGTTGCGTTAGGATCTTTCACCGGAGGAAGCACGGTTGGTAACAATGGCAAACCACTTTTAGCCACAGGTGCTTCAACCTTTTCTGGCTTGATCGTTACTAGAAAACTGCGCCCATCCGCTGCGGGGCTCACTTTAAACTCAACCTCTTTTGCAAACTCAATGACCAATTTAGGTTGCAACGCTTGATCTCGCGTGGTCACCTTAAATGCAGGAGTGATTGTCGTTTCGGCTGAAGTACGCACTTCGTTATCCACCCAAGGATCAGACGCATTAGTGCCAGGCACACGCTCATAATAAATCTCCAAAAGGCGAGACTTACCGGCAGGCACGTAACGCAAAAAACGCACCTGCGTGCTGAGCTTGATTGTCGCTTGGGCGTCGTCACCCACTTGTTGCACGTTGATGTCTTCTAACGGAGCGGCACAAATTATTGAAGAAAAAGCTAGACAACAAACTCCGGCGAACCAATTACTAACTATTGATGCTCGATTGATTGACATTACTCTCTCCTCGCTACTTATTTTAATTTTTCTAAACAGCTTAGGTCTGCACACACTGGTGCAGACCTAACTACGCATCAATCCCAGTTAATGTATAAAGTACCTTTAGAACCCGCAGGTTTATGACATCCACTTTGCGAACAAACTGAGCCGCCGCCCTCGTGGGTTAGAGTATCTTTTTCAGCGGAAGTAAAGTTATACGTACTACCAGTCCTAAGATGACATAACCTACAGGTTGTAGTCGTAAAATTACTGTGTAAGGTTGAACCTGTAACATGGGTTGTTGAAGCACCGACATGGCATACGCTACAGCTCGCCGTTATCGAACCCGTATGATTTGCAGGTGCGCCACCAAGTGCACCAGACCAAGTCGTTGTTCCTATATGGCACTGCGAGCAATCATTAGACCCAATAGCAACGTGTCCCGACTTTTGCGCGATGCCTGTAGCCCTACTTCCGTTATGACAAGTCGAACAGGTACCACTTGCATGTGGCGAATAAACTGCTCCAGACCAGCTTGTATAGCTTCTGTGGCAAGACTCACAGCTCAAGCCTGCATTTTGTGCATTATGAGCAAACGCTTCGGGTGAAGTTCCAGCGATAGCTGTTTTTACATACGCCGCACCCTCACCTCCAGTTACGTGACAGGTTACACATGCAGCAGTATTCCCAAGGTGATTCCAATTAGATGGCAACCATGCAAAGGTCCGATGGCAACTATCACATGACTTAGTCAGTTTATTTCCTGTGCTATGGCTTGCTACCTTGCCCGTAGCAATCACTCCGTTATGACACGTCGCACATTGACCCGGAGTTGCCTTACCGTGGTTATAGCGAGCGCCATAAAAAGTTACCGCATTGGTATGACAGACCTCACAAGGCTCGGTCGTAACCAAGTGTTTTAAAGATTTGGGTGTAGCCACCACGCGCATGCCCTTGGTGTGGCATCCGGCGCAATTTTTCGGTGTACCTTTAAAGATACCGGCCACATGGCAGGTTCCACATTCCACTGTGCTGTGCAATCCAAGTAACGGAAAACCCGTGGACAGGTGATTGAAGTCACGTGCTGTACGTTCGGTTTGAGTTTTGTCGCCAGCATCTGTTTCGGCCGCTGTAGCGAACATCGAGAAAAATGCAATGGTCAGCATGACTAGCATTGTTAGCAGTATTTTCTGCTTAGCCAACAAATCGTCTAATGTTATTCGTTTCATTTTCTTCTCCTCGAAATATTGCCTACTGAACGACCTCAAGTATGCCTCTAATAATTCAAACTCCGTCATTGATGAAACAACTAGCCATCTCACTAAGGCAGCAAGCTGCCAAGTGATTGGTTATCCGGCGAAGGCCGGAATCCAGTTTTCGTAGGTCGGGTTTGAGCGTGTGTTGTTGGGGCTTTAGCCTCGTACAACCACGGCCTACTCCTTGCGGGTACAACCCGACAGCTATTGCTATATTTAACGCGTTTTGTCGGGTTAAAACCCGACCTACAAAAACTCTTGTCTCGTTTTGACATCATTTGACTGGCAAGAGACTAAACCCATTCACTTCTTTGCAAAACCATATTAACAAGCTAGCTTAACCAATCCAAAATCCGCCTGTCTGCTACTAAAATCACCCACTAATACAATTTTCTGGCTAACGAGCGCATCAAATTTACCGACAGGCGGCAGCTTTAGCGACCAGCCCCTATCCTCAGATCCTTCCACTTATCACCAATATGGCAACGATCACATTGCGGCCCAAAATCTCCGTTATGTACATCGTCCCTGTCATGGCAACCACCACAGGTCTGTGAAGCGCGAACTTTTTTCTCCATAGGCCGATCGTGGCAACGATAGCAATTTGGAATGTTTTTATGCGGCCCATTCAACTTAAAGCGTGTTTTATCATGATCAAAATCCCACGATTTCCAGCTACGCACGTTATGACACTCTTGGCACTCTGTACCAAAACGACGCTTGTGAATCTTGGTATCGTCTTTTTCATGGCATGACCAGCAGTCAGACTTAGCATCTTTAAAGGTCACCGCCAAATGGCATTTCTTGCAGTCTTTCTCAACAACCGCATGTCCGCCCAACAAGGGGAACTTAGACATGCTGTTGTGCTTGAAGGTGGTCGTTTTCCAATCTTTTTCGTTATGGCAAGTTTCGCACTTCTTACCCTCTTGCCCTTTGTGCTTGTCATCTTTTTCATGGCACGAGAAGCAATCCATTGGCAACTTGTCTTTATACAAGTCGCCCTTATGGCAGCTTACGCACTTCAAAGGTGATTGGTGTTTACCCAATAACGGAAACTTAGTTTTTCCGTGATCGAAGTGAATTTCCTTCCAACCCTTCTCGACGTGGCAAGCCTCGCACTTAATTCCAAAGTTACCTGTGTGCGCTTTGTCATCATCTTTTTTATGGCAGGACACACACGTCGTCTGTAGTTTATCTTTATACAAATCGCCTTTATGGCAAGTCACGCATTTCACGTCTTTGTGCTTTGCCAGCAATGGATATTTGGTTTGCTTAGTGTGATCAAAAAGAATTTCTTTCCAATCGCGTTCAGCGTGGCAGGTCTCACACTTAGGACCAAAATTACCCTTGTGCGCTTTGTCATCTTCTTTCTTGTGGCAAGACACGCAAGTCATTTGCAATTTGTCTTTGAACAAATCACCTTTGTGACACGCCACGCATTTCACTGGCGCGCGATGCTTCCCTAATAACGGAAATTTTGTTTTCT
>JAUYFR010000240.1 GCA_030690855.1 Gallionellaceae bacterium | reverse complement strand
GCTTAATCGCAAGAACCATTTCATCTCTTCTTAATCTCCTTAAACTCCCATCCCTATGCACTTATCTGACCTAAAAACCAAGCACATTACAGAACTCGTTGAAATGGCAACAATCAATCAAATCGACAACGCTAATCGTATGCGTAAACAAGATTTGATTTTCGCGCTACTGAAAAATCAGGCGAAAAAGGGTGAGAGCATTTATGGCGAAGGAACATTGGAGGTGCTGCCAGATGGCTTTGGATTTCTGAGGTCGCCTGATACCTCGTATTTGGCTGGACCTGATGACATTTATGTCAGCCCGAGTCAGGTGCGCCGCTTCAATCTTCATACTGGGGACTCGATTGAGGGTGAAATTCGCACACCTAAAGAGGGTGAGCGTTATGTGGCGCTGGTTAAAGTCGATAAAGTAAATGGCGATGCACCAGAAAATGCTAAGAATAAAATCCTGTTCGAAAACTTAACACCGCTTTTCCCTACGCAGCAACTCAGCTTAGAGCGTGATATCCGCGCTGAAGAAAACATCACGGGCCGCATCATCGACATTGTCGCACCAATTGGCAAAGGTCAGCGCGGCTTGCTAGTGGCTTCACCAAAATCAGGCAAGACGGTGATGTTGCAACATATTGCCCACTCCATCGCAGCCAATAATCCTGACGCAACCTTGATTGTGCTATTGATCGATGAGCGACCAGAAGAGGTGACTGAAATGAGCCGCTCTGTTCGCGGCGAAGTGGTTGCTTCGACGTTCGACGAGCCTGCCACACGTCACGTACAAGTCGCCGAAATGGTGTTGGAAAAAGCCAAGCGCCTTGTTGAGCATAAAAAAGATGTGGTCATTTTGCTCGACTCTATTACCCGTTTAGCGCGTGCCTATAACACTGTAATCCCGTCTTCTGGAAAAGTATTGACGGGTGGTGTTGATGCCAACGCACTGCAACGCCCTAAACGTTTCTTTGGTGCGGCACGTAACGTTGAAGAGGGAGGCTCGCTCACCATCATCGCAACGGCACTAGTTGACACTGGTTCACGCATGGACGATGTGATCTACGAGGAATTTAAAGGTACGGGCAATATGGAGATCCATTTAGATCGTCGCATGGCCGAAAAACGTATTTATCCTGCCATTAACGTCAACCGTTCAGGCACCCGTAAAGAAGAGTTGTTGATCAAACAAGATTTGTTGCAGCGCATCTGGGTTTTGCGTAAGTTGCTCTATCCGATGGATGAGCTTGAGGCGATGGAGTTCCTGTTGGACAAGGTTAAAGCCACAAAAAACAACGCAGAATTCTTTGACTCCATGCGTCGATAAATCAAAAAACCCAGCCTACAAACAATTTCAAAAACAGTTTTGACGGCTAGTTGAGTTTATGTATAATGCGCGGCTCTGTAAAACCGCATTAAAGCGAGGACGTTATGTACGCAGTTATCAAAACCGGTGGTAAGCAATATCGCGTTATCCAAGGCGAGACACTCAAAATTGAAACCGTTGCCGGTGATGTTGGCGGCGCGATTGTAATAGATCAAGTTCTGATGGTTGGCAATGGCGAAAAGGTATCAGTTGGTAAGCCGCTTTTGACTGGCGCAACCGTTAAGGCAACCATTGTTGCTCATGGCCGTCACGACAAAGTAAGCATTTTCAAAATGCGTCGTCGTAAGCACTACCAGAAACATCAAGGTCATCGTCAAAACTACACTGAAATCCGCATCGACGGTATTTCAGCTTAATTCTGAAGGAGTAGCTCCATGGCATCGAAAAAAGGCGGCGGTAGTACCAGTAACGGGCGCGACTCGCACTCAAAACGACTTGGCGTAAAAAGCTATGGCGGTGAGTTGATCAGCGCAGGTAGCATCATTATTCGTCAACGCGGTACGCAAGTTCATGCAGGCGACAACGTCGGCATGGGTAAAGATCACACACTGTTTGCCAAGATCACTGGCAAAGTTCAGTTCGCGATCAAAGGTGCATTGAAGCGCAAGACTGTTAGCATCGTCGCAGCGTAACAACACCGATTGACGACAAGCCCTATCAGCCGATAGGGCTTTTTGTTTTAGTGGCTTAGAAAGTTCCAATGAAATTCATCGACGAATCCAAAATTGAAGTAATCGCAGGCGACGGCGGCAACGGCGCTGCGAGTTTTCGTCGCGAAAAATATATCGCTAAAGGTGGTCCTGATGGTGGCGACGGTGGTTGGGGCGGTAGCGTCTTTGCTGTGGCTGATCGCAACATCAATACGCTCGTTGATTTTCGCTTTGCCAAACATCATCGCGCTAAAAATGGTGAATCTGGTCGGGGCGCTGATTGCTATGGCAAAGGTGCTGATGACATCTTCCTGCACATGCCAGTTGGTACGGTCATCACTGACATTAACACTGGCGAACTCATTGCCGACCTTGCGCTTGATGGAGAGAAAACGCTACTCGCCCAAGGTGGCAAGGGTGGTCTTGGTAATCTGCATTTCAAATCCAGCACCAACCGTACCCCGCGCCAATGCACGCCAGGCGATGAAGGCGAACGTCGTGAGTTGCAACTAGAATTAAAAGTATTGGCAGACGTTGGTCTGCTCGGCATGCCAAACGCAGGTAAATCTACGTTCATTCGTTCTGTTTCTGCTGCACGTCCCAAGGTTGCAGATTATCCATTCACGACTCTTCATCCGAATCTAGGTGTCGTGCGCGTGGATACCGAGAAAAGCTTTGTCATCGCAGACATCCCCGGTCTGATCGAGGGTGCCGCTGAAGGAGCTGGCTTGGGCCATCAATTTTTACGCCACTTGGCACGCACGCGTTTATTGCTGCATCTGGTTGACGTCGCGCCGATGCACGAAGGCGTTGATCCCGTGTATGAAGCACACGCCATTCTCAATGAATTGAAAAAATACGACGAAGCGTTGTATGACAAGCCACGTTGGTTGATCTTGAATAAGCTAGACCTCCTACCGGAGCCAGATGAAACAGTTGCCGCATTCCTAAAAGCCTTTGGTGAAAACACTCGACACTTTGTCATCTCAGCAATTAATGGGCAGGGCTGCAAAGAGCTTACCTACGCCATCATGGAACATTTGGAGCAGGTTGCTAAACAAGAGCGTGAAGCGATTGCAGAGAGCGCACAAGAAAGCGCAATCAACGTCGAGGCGGATTAATCAAACGATGAAAACTGTACTCCTTCAAGCAAAACGTATTGTTGTCAAAGTTGGTAGCAGTCTTGTTACTAACCAAGGTGAAGGCTTAGATACCGTTGCCATTGGTAATTGGGCGCAGCAGATTGCTACATTGCGTGATCGTGGCTGTGAAGTTGTTTTGGTTTCTTCGGGTGCGATTGCAGAAGGTATGCAACGTCTAGGCTGGAAGCAACGCCCAAGTGCCGTGCATGAGCTTCAGGCGGCAGCCGCAGTGGGCCAAATGGGCTTGGTGCAAGTCTATGAAAGTTGTTTCAGTAAGCATAAACTTCGCGCCGCACAGGTGTTACTTACCCATGCTGATCTGGCAGATCGTGAGCGCTATCTCAATGCTCGCTCAACACTGCGCACATTGCTTACCCTCGGTGTCATTCCTATCATCAACGAAAACGATACGGTCGTTACGGATGAAATTAAATTTGGTGATAACGACACACTAGGCGCGCTCGTTACAAACTTGATCGAAGCAGATGCGCTGATTATTCTCACCGACCAAACTGGGCTTTACAGTGCAGACCCTCGCAAGGAGCCAAACGCGACACTTATCAGTCTTGCTCAAGCGGGCGAAGCGTATCTTGAAACAATCGCAGGCGGCGCCGGAAGTTCTATTGGGCGTGGTGGCATGATTACTAAAGTGCTCGCAGCTAAGCGTGCAGCACGCAGTGGCGCACATACTGCGATTGCTTCTGGTCACGAAAATAATGTGCTACCCCGCTTGCTGCAAGGCGAGAGTATCGGTACGTTACTCACGGCATCTTCGCTCGCGCTAGATGCCCGCAAACAATGGCTTGCAGATCATTTGCAAGTAACTGGGAAAATAAAATTAGATATAGGAGCCGTGCTCGCACTCCGCAATGAAGGCAAGAGTCTTTTGCCGATTGGCGCAACTGAAATCAGTGGTGAGTTTCAACGTGGCGCAGTAGTTGCCATTCTCGATCAAAATGGATCTGACATTGCGCGTGGCTTAGTTAATTATAGCGCCGATGAAGCACGTCGCATTGCCCGCCACCCCAGCAATGAAATCGAAGCCATCCTCGGCTACGTTGATGAGTCAGAATTAATTCATCGAGACAATTTAGTATTGCTGTAAACACGATACTAAATTTCGTAAACAAACGCGCGCACAATATTCTCATTTCCCCCTTGCCATTGGAGACTAAGTGGACGGCATCGCCATCTGAGATTTTAGAATTTTGTTTAAGTTACCGTCACTGACGTGCTAGGGGACTAAACCGCTTCGGGGTATGGGCGCTGCGTAGCCCCGCGATGATGTTCACACGACAGCTTTTTCTTTATCATAAAACCGGATCGAATTACGTCCGGCCTCTTTGGCCTGATACATCGCCGCATCGGCCCACTTAAGGATGTCGTCTTGGCTGTTTTCATGGTTGATAAATATCGCCACGCCAATACTCGCCGTGCAGCGATGCTCGACCGTTGATATGGGTTGTCCATCATGGCTAACTGCTAGCAAGTAGGGGCTAGATAAAGTGGCAAGTATTTTTTCAGCTACAAGTCGCGCTTCTGTGGTGGCGGCTGTCTTATCTACATCCAGCTCACTCAGCATCACCACAAACTCATCACCGCCAAAGCGCGCCACGGTATCCATTTCGCGCACACAACTTTTTAGCCGATTAGCGGTTTCAATCAAAAGCAGGTCACCTACCACATGGCCATGCGTGTCATTGAGCGGTTTGAAATTGTCCAAGTCAATAAACATCACGGCACCATAATTCGCAGTGCGTTTGCTAGCCGCCATGGCTTGAGTTAAACGGTCATTCAGCAGTCGGCGATTAGGTAGATTAGTCAGCGAATCGTAAAACGCCAGATGGCGCACTTCATCTTCTAGACGCTTGCGCTCGGTAATGTCTGTATTCGTTCCAACTAGGCGCAACGGCTTACCATCACTGCTACGGCTCACCACGATGCCTCTGCCCAGTATTCACTTCCAACTGCCATCTTTGCACCGCATGCGAAACTCAATAGTGGCTGAGTGCGTCTTGCCTTCCATGTGTGCGTGGAGGGCATCGAATACTACGGGCAAGTCATGCGGGTGGACGCGACGCTCCCATTCGGATGCTTTGTTTTCAATTTCAGTTTCGCTAAAGCCCAACATTTCTTTCCAGAGTTTTGTGAACTGAGCTTCACCGGTCTGAAAATTCCAATCCCAAACACCATCCCCCGAACCTTCTAGGGCAAACTTCCAAAGCTCTTCACTCTTCTTTAAATTACTCTCTGCTTGCTTGCGCTCGGTGATGTCGGTGCGCATGGAAATATATTGAGTGGGTTTGTTGTGTTCGTCCATGTAAGGGACGATGGTGGTGTTCACCCAATACAGATGCCCGTCTTTCGCCTTATTACAAAACTCACCGTGCCAAACAGCGCCTGTCGCTATCGTGCGATACATCTCGCGAAAATACGCTTTGGGATGAATGCCTGAATTAAGGATGCGGTGATCCTGCCCCAGCAATTCTTCACGCGAATAGCCGCTGATGGCACAAAACTGGTCATTGGCATACAGGATGACGCCGCGCACATCGGCGATGCCAACGATGGCATGTTGATCCAAAGCGAATTTTTGGTGGCGTAACTCTTCAAGCGCCCTCATCGCTTGTGCTTGGCTTTCTCGCAGCGCGCTCTCTGACTGCCTGCGTACGCTAATACTGAGCATCAGCGGGCGAAAAACCAGAAAATAAAATATGGGGAAGAGCAGGACGGACAGCAAAGACGCATCCAATAGCATAGAGTCCACTTCGGACATGGGTGGCAATATGGCCAATAAAATCATGAGCAGTGTTTCGATTAGGAACACAGACCCTGCCAAAATAATCAGCAACCAGATGACTGACTGAAATCGGTCTTGTGATGTAATGGTTTTATTTTTCATTCGCCGAGTGAAATAGTCTTAAGCGTTGTTTATTGTATTCCGTTGAGGAAAAATAGTCAGTGGACTTGAACGATCATCTTGCCATATTCTTCGTCATAAAGTGCGGCCACCAAGGAGTTCTATCGAGCATGAAAACTATTTTTTACGCAGCAGAGGCAGAGATCAGGCTGCGGCAGGATAAAGGCTTTTAAGGCAACTTCTGTTTAATCGCCAATACAGCCTGATTGCGCAAAGTACGCAGTAAAGAAAGCTGCCGCTCTGAAATCTGTAAGCTATTCGCTTCTTGCATGTCGGCGTAAATCAATCCAATCGCTTTTTTATTCACCATAATCGGCAACAATAAAAAACACTGCGCATCGATCGACTCGGTGTACCACTTGGGGATTTTGTCGGCAATTTTTGTAGCGCGTACATCTTCGATAACGATGTCTAATCCTTTATCAATGGTCAAATGAAAAACATCTGGCACAAAGGTCAACGAAAATTTTAAGTGTGAAAGACGGCTATCCACATGTTCACCAAAACCAAATTTAGCAAGCATCAAATTTGATTTGTTGTCGCGAATAAAAATAATGGTGTGTTTAAACCCGAGGCTGCGATAGATCGTTTCCAACACCATCAGCAATACATCGTTGAGCTTGTAATCTTCAACTAAAGTGTTAGTCACATCTTGAATGCCCGCCGTTAAAATCGCTTCAGGATCAAGCTTGACGGTGGGTGCATCATTCGTCGCCGCATTGAGTGAGTCAAGCAGCGTTGCTCCGACGATGGGGCTTTCTTCAATCACCTCTTCAGGCTCGTCATGCCCGCTCCATTTGCGAATGCGTTTGAGCAGCGGACTTTTGCCGGACGCAATACCCAGCATGCTGGAGCGTAGCGCTAAATCATTCAAACTATTTTCGAGAGCAGTCGAAAGTTTTTTCTCAGATACATGTGAGGCGCTCTCATAGCGTTTGCAAAGCTTTTGCAACTCGGCACTTTTTTCTTTTACCTCGGTAATGGCAGAGACGCGACACAATTCATTGGCTAGGTTTACCGTCACACTGAGCTGATCTAACTCACTGTTTGGCTTGCGCACTTTGTCGGTGGGTAGCTGTTTCATGCCGGCAATTAAACGCGGTGGAAATTTCCAGCTTTCCGCAACACCCGCGCCCAATTTGCTATACGAAAGTCCCAGCACTTTAATTGAGGCCTGCTCTTCGCTTAAGTTCTGGTCTTCCATTAAGCGAATGACTTGCTGGCTTTCTTCAAAGAAATAAAACGTCGCGAGCAATCGTCCTAAATTGTGAAACATGGCGCAAATCATTGCTTCTTCTGCTTCGCCTGGGCGGCCACCACTGGCTAACTCAGCAGCCAGCACACCGGAGAAAAATGAGGCAATTACTTCATCTTTTAGCTCTGCGGCCTGTGCCTTGTTTTGCAAAAACTCCAATAAAATCAGAGTCATGGCGATATTTCTAACGGTGTCAAAACCGATGATGACGACCGCTTTAGAGATGGTGTTGATGTTGCCACCAAATTGGCCAAACGTGGCGGTGTTGACTAGCTTGAGAATTTTGTTGGTCAGCGCGAAATCTTGCAGAATCACTTTGGCGAGATTGCTATGGCTGGCAGAGTCAGAAGAAACAATTTTATTGATTTCACTGATGATGCCGGAGAGAGCAGGAAAATCGCTCTTGCTGCGCATGCGACGCAATAAAAATTCTAAGGTGCTGTGTGAGCTGCCTTCACCTTGTATGCCATGAGTGGCATCCAGATAATGTAAAAGCGCTTCTCGCATTGCATTGGCATCTTGATAGCGTTCGTCCGGTTTTTTCGATACGGCTTTGAGAATAATAACTTCGAGCGCCTCATCAATTTCCGCATTGACAGAAGAGGGCGCCGCCATTTCTGCATTGGCGGCTCGATGTAGCACTTGAAATACATTATCGCCAGATACCGCAGGCTGTCCGGTGACCATTTCGTACAACAAGATACCGACAGAGAAAATATCGGATCGTAAATCAGCACCTTGCGCAGAGAAACGTTCCGGCGCCATATATTGTGGCGTGCCATCAATACCACCGACCGCATCTGTTTGATAACCAATGTGGCGCGCAATGCCAAAATCTAACAGCAGCGGCTGCTCGTTTGCGGCCAACATCACATTGCCAGGTTTTATATCAAGGTGCATCACGCCTTGCTGATGCGCATACGCTAAGCCATCTAAAACACCGGTAATTAGCCTAGCGGCTTGCGCTAACGGTAATGTGCCAGAACGCTTGAGTAGCTGAGCTAGGGTTTCGCCATCCACATAGGCGTAGACTAAATAGGGCACGCCATCCTGCTCGCCGACATCGTGCAAGGTGACAATATTTTGATGCGTAAATTTGCTGGTAATGCGCGCTTCACGTAACAGCGCGTCTTTTTGCGCGTCGGAGGTGGTTCGCAACATTTTGATGGCAACTTGGCGCTCAAGTTGCGGGTCTTGCGCTAGGTAAACCGTGCCCTGACCACCTTTGGAGATTTCCCGAATAACACTAAATCGGCCGATTGAGGTTATGGGCATGATGAACTAATTGAAGATTGAAAACTCATCTGGACAGACTCCTTTCGATGAGCAGAAAGGAGTCTAATACTTTATACGGCCGATGCGTCAGTTTCGCCGGTACGGATACGAATGACTTGTTCAACGGAGGAAACGAAAATTTTACCGTCGCCAATTTTTCCGGTACGCGCCACTTTTACAATCGCATCAATCGCGGTGTCCAGCATCTCAGAGGTCACTACAATTTCAATTTTAATTTTGGGCAAGAAATCGACGACATATTCCGCGCCACGATACAACTCAGTGTGGCCTTTTTGACGACCGAACCCTTTTACTTCGGTCACGGTCAAGCCGCTTACGCCTAATTCAGATAACGCTTCGCGCACTTCGTCGAGTTTGAACGGCTTGATGATGGCTTCGATTTTTTTCATGATGGCTCTCGCAAAAAATAGTGTGACAAGTATAACTAAAAATTGTCCTGATAACGCACGGTAATCGGATAGCGCCAATCTTTACCGAAGCCTCGGTCAGTGATGCGCACACCGACAGGCGCTTGGCGGCGTTTGTATTCGTTGATGCGAATTAATTTCACCACGCGCATCACGTCGGCTTCGGCATAACCTCTCGCGATAATCTGCGCGATGCTCATGTTTCGCTCGACGAAATAAGCCATGATGGCATCCAACACATCGTAAGGTGGCAAGCTGTCTTGGTCGGTTTGGTCTGGTTTTAATTCGGCACTGGGTGGGCGGGTGATGATGCGCTCGGGGATGGCATAACTTAGTGTGTTGCGATAATTGGATAAGCGATACACCCAAGTTTTGCTCACATCTTTGAGCACTGCAAAGCCGCCCGCCATATCGCCATACAGCGTGCAGTAACCTACGGTCATCTCTGATTTATTGCCAGTAGTAAGTACGAGTGATCCGCTTTTATTCGACATCGCCATGAGCAACACGCCACGAATTCTCGCTTGAAGATTTTCTTCAGTGGTGTCTGTGGGCAAGCCTTTAAAAACAGGCGCGAGCGTATCTTGCAGCGCAGTAAAGGTTGGCACAATGTCTAACTCTTCGTATTGCACACCGAGTAGTTTCACCATCTCGCGTGAATCATCAATACTCATCTGCGCGGTATAAGGTGAGGGCATCATCACCGCGCGCACTTTGTCTGCCCCTAAGGCGTCAACGGCAACAGCCAGCGTCAGCGCTGAATCAATGCCGCCCGACAAGCCGAGTAATACCCCCGGAAAACGATTCTTGCCGATGTAGTCGCGTACACCGTCGCATAACGCACGGTAGATGCTGGCTTCATCCTGTAACAAGGGCAGTTTCTCGCCAGGCAGTAGCTTGCCGTTTTCAATTTCGATAAAACCAAGCGTTTCATCAAACGCGGCGAATTGATGTGTCAACTCACCGTTGCTGTCCATCGCAAATGAAGAGCCATCAAACACTAGTTCATCTTGACCACCAACCATGTTGGCATAAATCACGCCCATGCCCGTTTCGCAAACACGATCACGGACCGCCTCGTAGCGCGTTTCTTGTTTATCAAGATGATAAGGAGAGGCGTTCAGCACTAATAAAATATCAGCACCTGCTGCGCGCGCTTTACGCGCACTTGCTTCTTCCCATACATCCGCGCAGATGTTGATGCCAAATTTCACACCGTCTTTTTGAAAGATGCAGGCTTCATCGCCACAGGTGAAATAGCGCACCTCATCAAACACGCTGTGATTGGGTAAGGTATTTTTATAGTAAGTAGCAGCCACTTTGCCATCGCGCAGCAAGGAGGCGGCGTTGTAGCGATTATCATTAACCTGATGTGGATGACCGACTAGGACATCAATGCCCTTGGTTTGTTTGGCCAACGCTTTTAACGCTTCATCGCAGGCATGATAAAAACCATCGCGCAGCAATAAATCTTCTGGCGGATAGCCGCATAAACTTAGCTCTGGCGTCAGCATGATAGCCGCGCCCTGTGCCTTCGCACGTTGCGCATAGTCGGCAATTTTGGCGGCATTACCCGCGAGATCACCGACCGTGCAGTTAATTTGAGCGATGGCGATTTTCATTGTAACTATATGTTTATATTGAGTTATTTATTTTGTTCGATACAGTCTTTGTGCAACAGGCTGCCCTTGCACTTTATCAAAACGATCACCCATCGCAATTGATAATTTATCTAATCTCGCGTCAGGGTGGGGGTGAGTTTTAAACAATAGTGCAACGCTGCCATCGTCTTTTGCACTGTGGCCAATCTGCTGCAATACACTTGGCAAGCCGTAAGCATCATAACCAGCGCGTGTCGCCAACACTACGCCAATGCGGTCTGCTTCAAACTCAGCGCCTTTATCTAATGAGCGCGAAACGATTTCGGCGCCACTGCCAATCAGTTTTTGCACTGCACTGTTATTGCCCACAGAGCTCGTCAGCGCATTGCTTCCTGCCTCCAGTAACTTGCTCTGCTGCAAAATTTTGAGGTGATGCTTCTGAATGACGTGACCCACTTCATGCCCCAGCACACCCGCTAAATCAGCTTCGCTTTGCAGCAGACGATACAAACCTAAGGTCACAAAAATATAACCGCCGGGGGCGGCGAAAGCATTTACATCGTTGGATTCAATCACGCCAAAATGCCAAGGCAGATCAGGGCGTTCACTTTGGCTCGCCACCCAGCGCCCCACATTGTTCACATAGCGTTGCAACAGAGCATCCTTAACCAGCGCTGCGGCGCCCAATAGATTGCCAGAAATTTGTCGACCAATAGCAATCTCTTCCTCTTGCGTGGTGCCAGACGCTTCTTTTATTAAGTTTGCGGCTTGTGGGCTAACCGGCAATTGCTTTAGTAATTGTTGTGCTGGCGGCTGCTGTGATTGCTGAGGTGCTTGTTGTGGAATTTGTTTTTGCACCTCTTTGACTTGCTTCTCCAGCGCGCCAAAATCGAAGGCCGCTACCGAGCTGCAACTCGCAGCGAACATGGCAGAGAACAATAATTTATATGTCATTTTCATCACGCTCTCCTATTTCACTTCAGGTAGATAATCGAACTTGCGTGCCACGAGTTTGCCTTCATTGGCAAACTGTTGCGCTTGTTCTTTTGAGGTGGCATACGACTCAACTAAGGCCACTTCTGTCTCATTGAACTTGGCCGCTTTAAGCTCCTCTTCATTCAAACCACGAATACCAGTCGTTGCCACCACTTTGCCCGTGCCCGCACGCCCTGAGGTCATGCTCAATAAACCGGCTGTTTCATTAGCGCCTTTTTTGGCATCACCTTTGCGGATGCTCAACATGCGCACCCAGCCTTTGCCTTTGGCGCTTTTCACCTGCAACCAGCCACCATTTTTTCCGACGATATCTACCTTGTCATTTGCTGCAAGTTGGCCCACTGATTTTGCATCGCCGAAAGGTTCTGCGCGAATATCATCTGCCTTCAGTGCTACGCCAGCTTCACCCGCCATCGCGCTCGACATCAGCATCCATAGCAACGCCACCGCCCCTGTTTTTACCATTTTCATGCTTTCATCTCCTGTTGTTTTTCCCACGCTAATAATGATTCGGCGAACAACACTCGCCAACTTGATCTCGCTTTATCGCCACCGGAAACGCGCCCTTGATATAAAAACCACGTCGCCGCATTTTCTGGATTCGCCAGATTCTTTTTCAGTAAGAGAGGCAGCTTTTCCAATACCACTGCTTTGTCTGCGGCGATGCGTGCGAGCGCTTGTTCATCACCGACATCGGCCACCCACGATACGGCGAAGGTATATTCAAGTAAATCCCACACGCCTTTTTGCACGCCCTTCAATACATCCACACTTTTAAGCTCGGCCCCTGAGCGTTCCAAGCCATTGCGAATTCTTTCCAGTACGACATCAACCATTAAATTTTGCGTGCCATCTAAGCGAATCAGCAAAATTGTTCCACTCAGTTCGCCGCCACGCTCCAACGATACGCGCACCATGTTTTGCTCCAGCGCTTTGAAAGTACCTGAAGCGTAAATACGCGAAAGAGAGAAGAAGGCAACAGCTAAGGCAACGGGGCCGGTTAAGTTAATGTAGGTGTTGCTCAGGTTAATACTCGCGTAAGAAATACCAATTAACAAAAATTGAGATAAGCCAAACAAGCGGTCAATTTTGTCGCGCCCCATATTGGTATAAAACGCCCATGCTGTCGCCCACACCAACGATAGCGTTAGCAATAGATAGATCAACTTCGCTTCGGGGAAGCGCAGATAATCTTCATGCTTCATATTATCAATTGCGGTGGCGAGTATCTCTACGCCTTGGTGCATTTGGCTCATCGGTGTGGGTTTGATGTCAAACAGGCTTGGCGCAGTAGAGCCAATAATAATTATTTTTCCTTTGAATTCATTCTGCGGACGCGTTTTTTCTTTGCGGCCCATATCCGCAAAGACATCACTAAAACTGACATACTGATAGGAGAATGGCTTGCCGCGCCAATTCAATAATACTTCTTGCGCAGGCGCTTGTGGCCAAGCTAACTCGGTTGCCATGCGGGCGGGTAAGGAGGGAAGTTTCCATCCGTAATCGTCCCGATACACTTGATAGCGCCGTGCCGTGCCATCTTTATCGGGGTAAATATTGTTAAAGCCAATGCGTGTGCCGTCGAGCGCCGCTTGAAAATGTGGCAATACCACCGCCACCGTGGCATTCGGGTCGGCCAGTTCGCCGAACGGTGTAACACCGGGAATCATCGAAGGTTTGATCTGGCTTAACGCATCACTGTCTTGATCTAAGCGCAGCAGCGGAAAGAAAGTGTTGTTGGTTGCTGCGATGGCGGCATTGAAATAGGCATCGCTATCTGCGTTATAAACATCGGCATCGCTAAACAAAATATCGAACACG
>JAUYFR010000034.1 GCA_030690855.1 Gallionellaceae bacterium | reverse complement strand
AAATCAATGTGGGCTTGAATGGGGCGAGGCATAAATACATCTCGTTGTGAAATTATTTTAAGTGCGCGAATGATAGCAGGGCCTATCTTTTCATGTTATAAAACGGTCTCTCCAAAAAAAACAGTCTCATCTAAATGAATCGCGGGTTCTACACCATTCTGGCTGCACCATTCTTTTGGCTTCGGCCAGATTGCTCAGCAATCTTTAACGAGCTTCGCACATTAGCCTTCACCGAAAGAACATGAATCGCGGTTTTTATACAATCTTAGCTGCACAGTTCTTTTCCGCATTCGCTGACAATGCCCTGCTATTTGCTGCCATTGCTTTACTGACACTGACGAACGCACCGAGCTGGCACATACCGGTGTTACAGCAATCCTTCATTATTTCTTTCATTATTTTAGCGCCGTTTGTGGGAGCGTTTGCTGACTCACTCCCCAAGGGGCGGGTCATGCTTATCAGCAATTCGCTCAAAATGCTCGGCTGTATTGCAATGTTATTAGGCGTCAACCCCTTGCTGGCTTATGGCTTTGTTGGCTTTGGTGCTGCGGCTTATTCACCAGCAAAATACGGGATCCTCACTGAGTACCTCCCCCCTGAAAAATTAGTACTCGCCAATAGCTGGATGGAAGGCCTAACCGTCCTAGCGATTATTTTAGGTGCAGTGGTCGGCGGCATTCTGATTAGCCCCACTGTTGCAACCTCAATGTTGCAATGGTGGAATGTACCCGGCATCGACACCGCGCCTAAATTAGCTATCAGCATTATTTTGCTGCTTTACTCTGTGGCGGCCATCTTCAACCTTTACATCCCCCGCCTGCCGATTGATCACAAACCCTTAAGCCGCGACCCCATTTTCCTGTTAAAAGAATTTGCTCACTGCTTCAAATTACTGTGGAAAGATCCGCTAGGCCAAGTATCACTGGCCGTCACCACTTTATTTTGGGGCGCTGGCGCGAGCTTGCGTTTGATTTTGCTGGCCTGGGCAGCGGTTGCATTTCACTACGACATTAGCAGCGCCGCCAAACTAACCGCATGGTTTGCGCTCGGCATTGCCATCGGTTCAATTTTGGCCGCACGCTTTGTTAAATTAAATCACGCGGTGAATGTATTGCCAGTGGGCATTGGCATGGGTGTGCTAGTGATGTGCATGCCGCTCATCACCAATCCTACCCACGCAATTATTTTGCTCATCCTGATGGGCGCGATGGGTGGTTTCTTCGTCGTCCCTATGAATGCCCTGCTACAACATCGCGGCCATTTGCTCATGGGCGCAGGTAGCTCAATCGCGGTGCAAAATTTTAACGAAAACATCAGCATCTTCATCATGCTTGCGCTTTATGCAGCGATGGAAAAACTGGGCTTTTCTATCTACGTAATCACCGTCGTCTTCGGTCTATTAATGGCAGGCCTCATGGGTGTGCTGTACCGAAAGCACGGCCACGATCAGGATAATGGCACGACTTAATTCGTTCTAACCACTCCGAAAAATACACTCTAATATGTTGATTATATTGACATATATTAATTTAAAATAATCAACCGAGGAACTCACCATGGAAATTGGAATTCTCGTCTTCTTAATTTTACTCAGCGGCTTTTTTGCCATGTCAGAAATGAGCATCGCAGCAAGCCGCCCCGCTCTTTTGCAACAGATGGCGGCAGAGGGTAGCGAAGGTGCGGCCATCGCTGTCACCCTGCGCAATCAACCCTCAAAACTATTGGCAGCCACACAAACTGGCTTAACCGCACTCGCCACACTGCTAGGCGTATTCGGTGAATCAATGTGGGTGCCGCGTATCGAAACATCTATTGCAACGCATTTTCCTTGGCTCTCCTTTATGCAGTATCCACTCGCACTGTTGATCGTGGTGGGTAGCATCACCTTCGCCACCATTGTCGTCGGCGAAATTATCCCCAAACGAATCGCACTCGCACGCCCCGAAGCCATCGCCGCCCTGCTTGCGCCGTGGATGGCGTTGTTTGCAAAACTCACCCGTCCCTTCATTTGGGCGCTGTCAGTTGCCAGTGAAAAAATTCTCTCGTTATTTCCTTTTAAAGCAAGCGAAGCACACATGGCGTTCGACGAAATTCGCGCCATGATTTCTGCTGGGAGGCGTGACGGCGAGTTAGATGAAACTGCAGGCGAATTGCTAGGGAATGTATTTCGCTTGGATGACCGCAAAGTAGCGGGAATCATGACACCCGCCAACGATATAATTTATTTAGACCTACAAGAAGCCAGCTCGATTAATCTGGAAAAAATTCAGAATCGTAAAGTCTCGCGCTTTCTAGTGTGCAAAGGCGGTCTCTCACAAGTGATGGGCTATATCGAAAGCCGAGAACTGCTACAACGCTTGCTTGCCGGTGAACCGCTCGACATGGGCAAACTCCCGACGCATGCCATCCACTTTATTCCCAACTCGCAATCGCTGATCGGCGTGCTGGAATTTTTCCGTGAACAAAAAACGCACTTGTCATTGGTGGTCAATGAATTCGGTCAGGTCGAAGGCTTGGTCACCATGAGCGACCTGCTCTCCGCCGTGGTGGGTGACATACCAAAATCCATTGATGAACTACCTCTTGCAGTGCAACGTGAAGATGGCTCTTGGCTACTCGATGGATTATTGCCAATAGATGAAATGAAAGAAAAATTGGGGCTTTCATCACTGCCTGAAGAAGAGCTGGGCAACTATCACACTGTGGGCGGCTTCGTCATTACGACTGTCGGACACATCCCCAAAAAAGCCGAGGTATTTGATTGGAACGGTTGGCGCTTTGAAGTAGTAGATATGGACAAAAACCGCGTGGATGAAGTTTTTGCCCGCCCTCACTTGCGCCCCATCAGCGATTAAACCACCCCGCCTCAAGCAGCTGGGTATTGGGTGGCTGGATTTTTGTGGGTCGGGATTCATCCCGACGGGGTTTAGTGAATCGCAACAAAAGCGTCGGGATGAATCCCGACCTACGAAAAACGCGACGCCCCAAGGGGCGGGGAATTAACCCAGAGAGATTAAAAATCTATTTCAACTGTTTAATCAGATCGTCAATTTGCGCCAACTTGGGATGCGAAGGTGCTTTTTTAACCAAAGAATTGCGGTAGAAAATGCACTTTTCGAATTTGTCTGGCGTATTGCCATTACGCACTAAATCAAGCGCCGTCACCAAGGCTGCATTACTCACAATCTGCAAATTATTCGGCAAACGATTCGCCGCTTGGCATAACAACTCAATCGCCTCGGCAAGCTGACCGGCTTGCGCTTTACGCACGCCATCGTTGTTCAGCAAAATCACTTCTTGCGCACTAGCCTCGATCATTGCAGTCGCTTCTGAGTGATCTTTACCTGCCGCCGTTAGTACAGCATGCACCTTGCCTTTGATTGCCTCATCTTCGTGATTATTTTGAATCGCATGATGCAATAAGTTGGTCGCCTCTTCGTCCTTACCCATCGCAAAACAAGCATCGGCCAACGAGATCACCGTTTGTGCAGAGAGCTTACTAATATCGCTATGCGCCATCGCCTTAGTGATAGCCGCTTCTGCTTCTTTATGGTTGCCTGCCGCACGATGCGCCACACTCTCCGTCGCTGATAGCAACACCGTGCTGTGATCATCGTTAAAGCTTTTTTGTGCGTCCGCCACCACGATAAGCGCCTCTGCCGCCTTACCTTGATTAACCAATGCTTTCGACAGAACGGCATAATCATTCGCTTGGCGTACAGGTGAAAACTTATGCTTTTGTAATGCCTGCTTCATTACCGCTTCGGCAATTTCTGGCTTGCCCGCGCTCACTGCTAACGAGCTCAATTCACGCACTCGACTCATCGTACCCGGAGAAACCTCACGCGCTTTTTGCAACACACTCAGTGCGGCATCTTTCTCGCCCGATTCAGAAAGCAACTTACCCATAAAATCGTAAGCCGCCATAAACTGGGGTGAGTCCGCTAAAATTTCTTTCACCAGCACCTGTGCTTCAACTTTTTTATCGAGCTGGGCCAGTGCGCGAGCCAAACCCAATCTTGCCCAACCTACAGGGCGCAACGCCAACACCTCCTTATACAAATTAACGGCATCTTGCGCACGATTGTCGCGCATTAATGCAGAGCCTCTTATCTTGCAAAGCTCAATAAAGTAACGGTCCTTAGCTGGCAATTTTTTATCACACTCTGCCACCACTCGCGCCCAATTTTTGGCATCCGTTGCTTTATCAATCACCTCAAAATAAGCCTGTTTTTCTAACAACTTTTCGAGGCGCGCATCAAATTGTGCCGCAGTAAAAGGCTTCAACAAATAATCATCTGGAGCGCACTCGGAGGCCGCCACCACCTTTTCATACGCCTGCTCTGCAGTAATTATGATGAAAAGAGTATTGCGTTTGATCAAATCATTCGTGCGCAGATATTCGAGAAACTGCTGCCCATCCGTGCTGTCACCCAAAGAGTAATCACACAGAATCACGTCATATTTATTGGCAGACATGCGCTCTAAAGCCTCTTTAATGCTGCCCACTAAATGCAGCTTGGCAAAGCCAGAAGCGGTCAACGACATGCGTAGTTGCGAACGCATACCTTCCATATCATCAACGACCAGCACCCACTTCTCAGTAA
>JAUYFR010000028.1 GCA_030690855.1 Gallionellaceae bacterium | reverse complement strand
GGAGGGGCGACGAAAACCCGCACTCTTGCGCTCACCTTCGCCGAGCAATAGCAACTCTCCAAGATTTAAAGATTGCGCCAAGGTGTAGAGCGTGTGTTGATTGACTAGATTAGAACGCAATCGCGAGAGGTCGCCTTCGGGCAAATTGGGATGAAGATCGTAAAGATATTTGGCGATCACGCAATTTAAAACGCTATCGCCCAAAAACTCCAAACGCTCGTAATGTGCCGCGCTATAGCTACGATGCGTCAGCGCTTTTTGCAACCATTGCGGCTGCAAAAAAGAATAACCAATCTGACGGCACAGTAAATCGCGATCCATACGTTAAAGTGAAAGTCGCTTAGCGATTCGTTCGCCTCCTCTCCCGCATGCGGGAGAGGATTGAGGAGAGGGAACGGACGCAGCGAATTTCATTGTAATTCATGCCTCTCGCTTAGCCCGCTATTAATTCGCACTACTCGGGTTAAATTCAAGGACCAAACTAACATTTCCTGCCACTGGGACTTTTACCGTGTAGCTGGCACTCAAAGTCAGGTTCGCACCGTCTTTGCTGACCTCAATATCGGCTGAGGTAATGTCGGTGATGTAATCCATAGAGGCACGCTTGTCGTACGAGGCACGAATATCTTTGATGGCGGCGCTTTGCATTTCCGGATCAGCCACCACTGTTTTAAATATCTTTTGGATTTGTATGTTATGCAAATAAGCAGGAATCAACTTCATCGCGAGAATAAAAACGAACAATACGGCAGCAATAATCATGATCAGGCTAGCCATTCCGATTCCACGTTGCTTGAAATTTTGTGCTTTCATCATCACTCCTTAATTAATCGATAAACCAATACGTTTTAAATCACCAAAATTCATCCAGATAAAAAATGCTTTCCCGACAATTAGTTTATCAGGCACAAAACCCCAGTACCTACTGTCTCGGCTGTTGTCACGGTTATCGCCCATCATAAAATAATGACCCGCAGGCACTTTGCACATCATTTCTTCCAAACTATAGCGACAATTTTCACTTTGCGGAAATTCTGCCACACCTGCCAAATGCACCGAAGGCATCTCTGGATTCACTAATATCGGATGGCTATGTCCCTTTACATTTTCGGTATAGCGTTCTGCGTGAACAAAATTTAAGCCACTTTCAACATAATTATAGTCACCCTCATGCTGTTGAATTTGCTCTTCACCATTGATAAAAACCTTTTTATTACGATAGACCACCGTATCGCCAGGCAAAGCAATGACACGCTTAATATAGTCCACAGATGGATTTTCTGGGTAGTGAAACACCATCACATCGCCGCGCTGAGGGTCATTAATCTGAATAATTTTTTGATTGATGATCGGCAGACGAATGCCAAAAGTAAATTTATTCACCAGAATGAAATCGCCCACTTGCAGCGTTGGGATCATTGAGCCTGAAGGAATTTTGAACGGTTCAACCAAAAATGAGCGCAAGAAAAATACCGCCAAGATGACGGGGAAGAAGCTCTTGGCATACTCAACCCACCAAGGCTCGACGATGCCAACCTCTCGTTTTGGATGCAGAGCGTATTTATCTAACAGCCAAATGCCGCCGGTCACCAGCAGCAAAGAAAACATAATTAAAGCGAAGTCCATCTATCGTCCTGTCTATTTATCGTCCACACGCAAGATGGCCAAAAACGCCTCCTGCGGAATTTCTACACTGCCCACTTGTTTCATGCGTTTTTTACCGGCTTTCTGCTTCTCCAGCAATTTACGTTTACGTGAGATGTCACCGCCGTAGCACTTCGCCAACACGTTTTTACGCAACGCTTTTACGTTTTCACGCGAAATAATGTTGGCACCAATCGCTGCCTGAATCGCCACATCAAACATCTGGCGCGGAATCAACTCGCGCATTTTGGCCGCCACTTCGCGACCGCGATATTGACTATTTGCCCGATGTACGATGATCGACAGCGCATCCACTTTTTCGCTATTGATGAGAATGTCGACCTTCACCACGTCTGCCGAGCGATATTCCTTAAACTCGTAATCCATCGAGGCATAGCCACGCGATACTGACTTCAGCTTATCGAAAAAGTCCAGCACGATTTCGCCCATCGGCAATTCATACTTCAGCAAAACCTGTTTGCCGTGATAGCTCATATCTTTTTGTACACCGCGTTTTTGCGTACACAGCGTAATCACGGCACCCACATATTCCTGCGGCATGTATAAATTCACATCGACAATCGGCTCGCGAATGTCTTCTGTTTTTGTAACGTCGGGTAATTTGGAGGGGTTATCCACCATCAATATGCTGCCGTCGCGCATCACCACTTCATAGATTACCGTTGGCGCGGTGGTAATCAGATCCATGTCAAACTCGCGCTCTAAGCGTTCTTGCACAATTTCCATGTGCAGCAAACCTAAGAAGCCGCAACGGAAGCCGAAGCCCAAGGCCTGCGAAACTTCGGGTTCGTATTGCAATGAAGCATCATTTAATTTGAGCTTCTCTAACGAATCGCGCAGCGCTTCATATTGATTTGATTCAACAGGGAACAGACCCGCGAATACTTGCGGCTGCACTTCTTTAAATCCAGGCTAGGCACTTGTTGCCGGACGTGTCACCGAGGTAATGTTGTCACCTACTTTGGCATCTTTGAGATCTTTAATGCCCGC
>JAUYFR010000015.1 GCA_030690855.1 Gallionellaceae bacterium | reverse complement strand
GCGGATTGCCTCACTTCTCAACATAAGCTGCGGTGCTCTTCTGTCAACCGCCAGCACACTTAAAACTCACTTCAAACTCGACTACGCAGCGCCCATACCGCGAAGCGGTTTAGTCCGTGGGTCGACAAGAGTCTGTGACGGAGAAACCTAGAACGACTCCTTTTAGGTTCTAAAGCAGACATAGTCCCACTCGTTAAACTCCAACCTATTAAACTTTCGAGAAAGATGCGCATAAAACGCTGATTTCAACCGAAGCACTCAGCCAGATTCCCGCTTTCGCGGGAATGACGACATAATCAGCGCCTACTTAACTTTAAGCTTGATTGACGCAATTAAATCATCAAGGTACGGTGGCTTTGTGCTCAAACTATTTAAACAAAAATTCCGTAACTGGGCTTTTCGACGTACCGTTGAAACGGGTACGGTCGTTCTCAATCAGCGCCGCATCTACATTTTGCCAACGCGGCAGGGCATCGGTTTCGCGATAGTCTTAGTGTTAATGCTGCTGGGCGATATCAACTACAACTTGAGCCTCGGTTACACACTCACTTTTTTATTGGCCACTGCTGGCGGCATGAGCATGTTGCACGCCTTTCGCAATATGGCTCAGCTTGAAATTCATGCCGGATATGTTGAACCGGTTTTCGTAGGTGAGGATGCAAGTTTCGTTTTTCACTTCAACAACCCTGGCACACTTAGCCGCTATCAGTTGCAATTGCACGATGATGCCGCACATCGCACTATTTTTGATTTGGCTGCGCAGCGATCAACACCGATTTATATTGCTATTCCAGCCAAAAAACGAGGTTGGTTGGATAGCGGTCGTTTAACGTTGCACACCCATTATCCGTTCGGCCTTTTCAATGCGTGGAGCTATCTTCATTTTGATGTGCGATGCTTGGTTTATCCCAAACCCGCACCACCGCAAGCACTTCCTGCGGCATCGGCACAAAATGGCGAGGGTAAATTTATTGCAACAGGGGATGAAGATTTTTCAGGATTAAGAAGTTATGTTGCCGGGGATGCTTTGCCACGCATTGCATGGAAAACGCTTGCTCGCGAACAAGAGCTACAAGTGAAACAATTCACCGCACAACAAGGCAAAGCGCTATGGCTAGACTGGACTCAGCTCGCTAATTTGGGAACCGAAGCCAAGCTCGCTTTGCTGGCGCGATGGGTGATTGATGCAGAGGCTCAAGGCTTACATTATGGCTTGCGTCTACCGAGTGTCGTGCTAGCTGCTGCTCACGGACAATCACACCAAGCAGAGTGTTTAAAAGCGCTGGCGCTATTTGGGGTGAATACACAATCATGAAACTCACCGCCCCACTCATCTACGGATTAATCGCCAGTATTTTGCTGGTAAGTGCGCCTCACGCCGAGCATCTGCCACTTTGGGTCAGTGCCGTTAGTTTGATGCTGCTGGGCTGGCGCGCCTATCTCACTTACAGCGGCAATGCGCTGCCCGCACGCTGGCTATTATTTTTAGTGACACTTTCTTGTGTAGGCGGCATTGCGAGTAGCTTTCATACTTTGTTCGGACGTGAAGTCGGCGTCACCCTGCTGATTTTGCTTGCCTCACTCAAGCTACTAGAGCTCCGTGCTGTGCGCGATGCGGTGGTGCTGATCTATCTTTCATTCTTCATCATCATTACCAATTTCTTTTACTCGCAAAGTATTCCGACTGCCGCATTTATGATGTTCACCTTAGTGGTGATCATGACTACTTGGGTGCGACTTCACACTGGCCATTTAAATATAAAACCTCGCCTGCGCATCGCTGGAATAATCTTGCTGCAAGCCATTCCACTCTCGTTGCTCATTTTCGTTTTATTTCCCCGCGTACAAGGCCCACTATGGGGCATGCCGCAAGATGCCTATGGCAGTAGCGGACTTTCCGACACCATGTCACCGGGCAGTGTGAGCAAACTCTCACTTTCCGATGCCGTGGCATTTCGCGTCACCTACAACGACACCATTCCGCCACGCGACAAAATGTATTGGCGCGGCCCCGTATTGTGGGATTTCGATGGACGCACTTGGACACGGGGGCAAAATGCCACACTCCGCACACCGCTCTTAACCAATGCCAGCACACCCATCAATTATGCTGTCACCCTAGAGCCGCATAACAAACGCTGGCTGTTTGCACTGGATATGCCAACACGAATTTCCATCCCCGCCGAGTTCGCGCCTGATTTTCAATTACTCAATAAAGATCCTCTCAATGCTCGCTTGCGTTATAGCGCCACTTCGCAATTAAGCTATCAGGCAAATCTGGACGAGCCTCCACCACAAATACGCCGCGCACTTGCCCTACCCGAAAGGTTTAATCCGCGCACTCGAAAGCTGGCTGAGGAGTGGCGCAAACAAACAAGCGATGATGAAGCCTTAATCAAAGCTGCACTAAATTATTTCAATCAAAACGCTTTTGAATACACGCTCGAACCACCGCCTCTCGGCGTTAACAGCGTGGATGATTTTCTCTTCGAAACACGCAAAGGATTTTGCGAGTATTACGCATCGAGTTTTGTATTTTTGATGCGCGCCGCTGCCATCCCCGCCCGTGTAGTGACCGGCTATCAAGGTGGCGAGTTTAACGATCTCGGTGGCTACTTTATTTTGCGACAATCGGACGCGCACGCTTGGGCTGAAGTTTGGCTCAAAGATAAAGGCTGGGTACGTTATGACCCCACAGCGTCCATCGCACCCAGTCGCATTCAAAATGGACTCAGTGCTTCATTGCCGAATAACGCCGCATTGCCATTTTTTGCCCGCACCCAATCGCCACTGTTACTCAAGCTACGCTTCAACTTAGACGCCATCACTAATCAGTGGAATCAATGGGTTTTAGGTTACAACACCGAACGTCAATTCGCCTTCCTCACCCGGCTGGGCATGGAAGAGATTACTTGGCAAAAACTAGCGATAAACATGCTGGCGGGCGTGGCGTTACTGGTGGGTATTTTCACTTTATTCATGTTGCGCCGTTTACAGCCACGTAATCCTGACGTGGTGCAAAATTACTATCTCAAGTTTTGCCACAAACTCGCTAAGAAAGGCATCACAAGAGCTGCGCATGAGGGCCCACAGGATTTTGCTGAACGTGCTGCACAGCTAGCCCCCGCAAAAGCAACGGAAATTCGCTTTATCACGCAACAATACATGGCACTGCGCTACCAAAATCATCAAAACGAAAATGCAGTACAAGCCTTCAAGCATGCGGTACGCAGCTTCAAGTTATAATCTGCTCCAATATTCAACACTCGAAACATCATGCAAATAACACGCCGTTTAGAATTCGACGCAGGACACCGCATCCCTAACCACAATAGTCAGTGTAAACATTTACACGGCCATCGTTATGCGATTGAAATTACGCTATCAGGCAACATCATCGCCACCGAAGGCATTTCTGAACAAGGCATGGTGATGGACTTCTC
>JAUYFR010000007.1 GCA_030690855.1 Gallionellaceae bacterium | reverse complement strand
TTTATTAAAAGAGGCTTTGCCCTTGCTACGCAAGGAACTATTTTTTCTGAACTGGATTCCGGCCTTCGCCGGAATGACGGAATTTGAATTATTAGAGGTGCCCTTAATTGATGAGTAATCTGCCTAAAATCTTTTCCATCGTTGGCCACTCCGGTTCTGGCAAAACCACGCTGGTGGAAAAACTTATCCGTGAATTAAGCTCTCGCGGCATCAAGGTTGCCACGATCAAACATGCCCATCACCAAGTGCAACTCGATACGCCGGGCAAAGATAGCCACCGCTACAAAACAGCGGGAGCTTCGATGAGTATGCTAGTGACGGGCAATCAGTTGCAGTTGATTGCTGACCTACCTGAAGATAAATCGCCTGAAGCGTTAGCTCAACGATTCATGGGTGAAGCAGACATGGTGTTGGCAGAAGGCTTCTCACTCGATGGTGGGGCGAAAATCGAAGTGATGCGCCGCGAGTGTGGCAAGCCACCACGCTGTGCTATTGAAGAGGGATTGATCGCAGTCGTGACTGATATGGACGAAATTTATCCTACGCTGCCGCACTTTGGTCTTGAAGATGTTCAGGGCATCGTGCACTTTATGCTCGAACGCAAATGATTGCAGATTGCACAGCGGTCATTCTCGCAGGCGGCCAATCTAGCCGCATGGGGCAAGATAAAGCGAATCTATTCCTCGGTGAGCAGACTTTGCTGCAAAGCGTGTTTGCCACTTTGCAGCCCTTATTCGTTGAAACGATCGTCAGCGTACGCGAACACAGACCTGACATTTCACAACGGCAAATTTTAGATGACCCCGCGCATCAAGGGCCGTTGGGCGGTTTGTTGGCAGGGCTTGAAGCCGCAACGACACCGTGGATTTTTTTGGCAGCTTGTGACATGCCATTTATCACGCTAGCGGTAGTCGAACATCTAGCAATGTTGAGGCAGGGAAGTGATGCCGTCGTGCCACTCGTGCAAGGCCACCCACAACCGATGGCGGCGTTCTACGCAAAAAGCGGCCTCTATCCGCTTCGTAACTTATTACAGGATCGCACCGCGAAACATAGTTTGCGCAGGGCACTTACGCAAATGAACACACGGTATGTTGACGAGGCTGAGTTGCGAGCGGTCGATCCGCAACTGCACAGTTTTTTTGATCTAGATACGCCGCAGGATTTGCAGCAAGCTGTTGTGATACAGAACACAAAGTAATTCTTTACGGCAACATCTGATTTGTGGCGATATTTTGCAGTTGAAATTGCCGCAGATAAGGTGCTCGATCAGTATGATTAAGCCATTCAATTTGTGGAACAGTCGCCATAAACTCATCGTAGGTTTGACCCTCCAAATAGCTATGGATTACATTGTAAAACTCATGTGGATCGCTATTCAGGCGCGCATGGGCAAGGTTGAAAATGGCGCGCAATTTTTGGAAGTCCTGCTCCCGACCTTCGACTATTCTTTCATCAATAAAAAGCGCATCAATAACAAATAGAGAGCGTAGCGTGCGCGTAGAAGCAATGGTGATAAAACCAAGTTTGCTGAGTTCAGTCGTATAGGGCGCATACGAGACCATGATCTTAGGAGCGTCCTTAGGCTGTTGTTGTGCAATGGCTTTTTGTGAACTGTCTTTAAAGCTAAACGAGAGGCCTGCTAATTTATTTTCTTTTACAAACGCCTTAAAGATATCTTCGTGAAGTGAGCCTAGCTCGAGGTAAACCGGAATCGAGCCACGAAAACCTCGCAGCTCTTGCAGTGAGCGATTAGACATGATGGCATCGGCACCCGCCGAGCGATCAATCAAAAATACGGGTTTGATGTGTTCCTGATCTTTGAAATGCAGCAATTCATATTGCGTCGCAGTGAATCCTTTGGTGAAGCCCCCTTCATACAGGCGTGCGTTTTCAGAGAGATCAACCAGCCACATAAATCGAAAAGGCGTGCTCTCTAGCCAGCCCTTTTCTTGTGCGTAGATAAAAGGGGTAAAGCCAACCCAAGGATTGCTGGAGATGCGAATTTGGCGATCAGTCGTGCGCAACAAAAAATAATACGCACCCACCAGCAAAAGCAGTGCGATAAAAGCGATCAGCCCGAAGCCTTTAGATATACGCATGTGAATTAGCTGAGAAGCATATTCATGCAAAGTCTCCCCATAGGGTTTGGATCGCACTCACTGCCGCAATGGCGGCAGTTTCAGTTCGCAAAACACGCGGACCTAGCAAAATAGGAACGAAGCCCATTTGTTGGGCGACATTAGACTCATCTGGGGTGAAGCCGCCTTCAGGGCCAATTACCAAGGTGACGCTCGTCTCAGGTTTTGCTTGAGCACGTAGTTGAGTGGCACCGCCAGGCAGCAAAATATATTTGCTGCTTTTTGTGGCACGCATGGCAACCATCCAAGCATCAAGTTCTTGCGGGGCGTGAATTAGTGGCAAGGTATTGCGGCCACATTGTTCGCAGGCAGAGATAGCAACACTACGCCAATGTTCGGTGCGCTTTTCAGCGCGAGTGCCGATGAGTTTGGCTACGCTACGCTGGGCCTGCACCGGCAAAATTTCACTCACGCCGAGCTCAGTGGCTTTTTGTACGATCCAATCCATCTTGTCGCTACTACACATCGCCTGCGCTAACACAATGCGCAAGCCCGACTCCGGTTGCGTCATGCAGGTTTGTAGGTTGCCGAGAATGACGCGCTTTCCTTTAATCTCATTGATGGTGGCATCAAGTGCATTACCGATGCCATCAAAGATTTGCACCGCGTCACCCACGCGTAAACGTAATACACGACTGGCGTGATGGGCTGCCGCTGCCGGTAATTCGTAATTGGTACTAAGCGGCAATGGGGGTGGGCAATAAAATCTGGGTGCAGACATGGCTAGGTTCGGTAAGGGTGGTTGCCCGTGATAATATAACGCCGCTCAAAAATTTTGTGATTTTAGGAGAGATAAATGGTTAGTTTGCAACCACCCCTCTGTGATTTTGGTTGGAAGGCACGCCCATTTGATTTGCTGGGTGTAGATGGTAAGCGTTACTCCCTAGAAAATGCGCGGGGTAAAAATGGCTTGCTGGTGATGTTCATTTGCAATCATTGCCCTTACGTGAAGTCAATCCGTGATCGCATCATTCGTGATGTGAGTGAGCTACAACAGCATGGCATCAACAGCATCGCCATCATGTCTAACGACCCAGCGGACTACGTGGAAGATTCGTTCGATAACATGAAGCTGATCTCTCAGCAGTACGCCTACCACTTTCCCTATGTGTGGGATGAATCGCAACAGATCGCTAAAGATTACGATGCGGTTTGCACTCCCGACTTCTTCGGATTTAATGCGCAAATGGAGCTGCAGTATCGTGGGCGCTTAGATGCATCGCGTAAAGAGGCAGTGGCCGATGCGCCGCGAGATTTGTTTAATGCCATGCTGCAAGTGGCGAAGACTGGACAAGGCCCGCGTGAACAAATCGCCAGCATGGGTTGCTCGATTAAATGGAAAGAGTCAGTGTGATTCGTAAAACCGGCCAAAGCG
>JAUYFR010000337.1 GCA_030690855.1 Gallionellaceae bacterium | reverse complement strand
GAACGCGGGCAGCGCAAGATATTAGTTAATTATGCCAAGCGCCAAGTAGGCAACAAGGTTTACGGCGGGCAGAGTTCGCATTTGCCGCTGAAGTTGAACATGGCGGGTGTGATTCCACCGATTTTTGCCTCTAGTATCATATTGTTTCCTGCGACTCTGGCGGGTTGGTTTGGCAGCAGCGAAGGTTGGTCATGGCTTAAGGATATTGGTTCGACGCTATCGCCCGGGCAGCCGTTGTATGTGATGTTGTATGCTACGGCGATAATATTCTTTTGCTTCTTTTATACCGCGTTGGTGTTCAACCCGAAAGAGACTGCGGACAACTTGAAAAAGAGCGGGGCTTTTTTGCCCGGCATTCGTCCCGGAGATCAAACGGCTAAGTATATCGATAAGATCATGGCGCGCTTGACTCTGACAGGAGCGATTTATATTACTGCAGTGTGCTTGCTTCCTGAATTCTTGATCGTAAAGTGGAATGTCCCATTTTATTTTGGCGGCACGTCGCTGCTGATTATAGTGGTGGTGACCATGGATTTCATGGCTCAAGTGCAGTCATACTTGATGTCGCATCAATACGAGAGCCTCCTGAAGAAAGCTAATTTCAAGGGTGGCGGCGTGATGGGCGGCCGTTAAGCGCGGTAGTTTTGTGCATAATTTAGGAATCTGAATGGCGAAAGAAGACACGATTGAAATGCAAGGGGAGATCCTTGAGACGCTGCCTAATGCAACCTTTCGCGTCAAGCTGGAAAACGGCCATGTCGTGCTGGGGCATATCTCCGGCAAGATGCGCATGCACTATATTCGGATATTGCCGGGTGACAAGGTGACGGTTGAATTGACCCCATATGATTTGTCCCGCGCGCGGATAACATTCCGCGCCAAGTGAAAAGATTGATAGGAGAAACAAAATGAGAGTTCGTGCCTCGATCAAACGGCTGTGCCGTCATTGCAAAATGGTTAAACGCCACGGTGTGCTACGTGTGATATGTAGCGATCCGCGCCATAAACAACGTCAGGGTTGATAACTGCATAATATGCTGTTAGAATCCGCGTCTTTTTCAATTTGCTGCCTGGAGTAAATGCATGGCTCGCATTGCAGGGGTTAATATCCCAAATCATCAGCATGCCGAAATCGCGTTGACCGCGATTTACGGTATTGGCCGTACCCGCGCTCAAAAAATTTGTGCTGCGGCAGGTTTGATTCCTTCTACTAAGATGAAGGATGTCAGCGACAGCGATATGGAAAAGCTGCGCGAGGAAGTGACGAAATTTACGGTGGAAGGTGACTTGCGCCGCGAGATTTCGATGAACATCAAGCGCCTGATGGATCTGGGTTCCTACCGCGGCTTGCGTCATCGCCGTGGTTTGCCGGTTCGCGGTCAGCGCACACGTACCAATGCACGTACCCGCAAGGGGCCGCGCAAGGCAATTCGCGCAACCAAGTAGCCGCGCAACCAAGTGAGCGGCGCGAGCCAGAGTGAATTAAACTGCCAATAAGGATTATAGGTTATGGCAAAAGCAAATGTTCGGGTGCGCAAGAAGGTTAAGAAGAATGTGGCGGAGGGTATCGCTCATGTTCACGCATCCTTTAATAACACCATCATTACCATTACCGACCGCCAAGGCAATGCATTAGCTTGGGCGACATCTGGTGGTGCCGGTTTCCGTGGTTCCCGCAAAAGCACGCCGTTTGCTGCGCAGGTTGCTGCTGAGGCGGCAGGAAAGGCAGCGCAGGAATGTGGCGTTAAGAATCTGGAAGTCCGTATCAAAGGGCCTGGGCCGGGACGTGAGTCTGCTGTACGCGCGTTGAATGCCGTTGGTTATAAGATCACTTCTATTTCTGACGTTACGCCGATTCCTCACAACGGCTGCCGTCCGCCTAAAAAGCGTCGTATTTAATGCAGTCGCGTTGTATCAATTCGCAGGAGAGCAATCTTGGCAAGAAATCTTGACCCCAAATGCCGCCAGTGCCGCCGGGAAGGCGAGAAACTGTTTCTGAAAGGCGAAAAGTGTTTTACCGACAAGTGTTCGGTGGAGCGCCGCGCCTATGCACCTGGTCAACATGGCCAGAAGTTGAATAACCGTCAATCAGATTACGGCGGCCAGTTGCGTGAAAAGCAGAAGATTCGTCGTATTTACGGCATTCTAGAAGCGCAATTCCGCTCCTATTACAAGGAAGCGGATCGTGCTCGCGGCGTGACTGGCGAAAACCTGCTGCAGTTGTTGGAAGGCCGCCTGGATAACGTGACACATCGTATGGGTTTTGGCGCCTCGCGCACTGAAGCGCGTCAGGTTGTGCGCCATAACGGCATTCTGGTTAACGGTAGGCGCGTTAATATCCCTTCTTACCAGGTCAGGCCTGGCGATGTGATTGAAGTCACGGAAAAGGCCAGGCTGCACTTGCGCGTCAAGGGCGCGCTTGATGCCGCCGTACAGCGCGGCTTCCCCGAGTGGATCGAGGTCGATGCCAAGGCGTTCAAGGGCGTGTACAAGGCTAAACCGCAACGCGCTGAATTGCCAGCGACCATCAATGAGCATTTGGTGGTTGAATTGTATTCGAAGTAATCCAGTGGCAAATAGTACAACCAGAAGAGGAATTAGGAATGCAAAGCAGCGCTACTGAACTTCTCAAGCCGCGCGTCGTGGATGTCGAAGCGTTATCTCCGCTTCGTGCACGTGTTTCCATGGAGCCGTTTGAGCGTGGCTACGGCCACACGTTGGGCAACGCCTTGCGCCGTATTCTGCTGTCGTCCATGGCGGGCTATGCCATCACGCAGGTTAAAATCGATGGCGTAGTGCATGAGTATTCGACGATCGAAGGTGTGCAGGAAGATGTCGTGGACATCCTGCTGAACCTGAAGGGTATCTCCCTCAAGCTGCACAATCGCGAAGAAGCGCTTTTGACGCTGAGCAAGAATTCAGAAGGTGTGGTGACGGCTGGTGACATTGATTGCGGTCACGATGTGGAAATCATTAATCCGAACCATGTGGTCGCTCATTTGACCAAAGGCGGCAAGCTCAGCATGGAACTTAAGGTCGAAAAGGGCCGGGGTTACCAGCCTGCGAGTGTGCGTCGCGTCAGCGAAGAGGAGCGTTCTATTGGCTCGATTATGGTCGATGCTTCCTTCAGTCCGGTGCGTCGCGTCAGTTATGCGGTCGAGAGTGCCCGCGTTGAGCAGCGCACCGACTTGGATAAATTGATAGTTGAGATTGAAACCAATGGCGTGATTGACCCGGAAGAAGCCATACGCTCCGCGGCGCGCATATTGGTGGATCAGCTGTCGGTTTTTACCGATCTGAAGGGTACACCAACAGAAGTAAAGGCACCGAAATCTCCGCAGGTCGACCCGTTGTTGCTGCGCCCCGTCGATGATTTGGAGTTGACCGTGCGTTCGGCTAATTGCCTGAAAGCGGAAAATATTTACTATATCGGCGATCTGATTCAACGCACTGAAAATGAACTGTTGAAGACCCCTAATCTGGGCAGGAAATCACTTAACGAGATTAAGGATGTTCTGGCCTCTAAGGGTTTGACGCTGGGAATGAAGCTGGAAAATTGGCCGCCCGCTGAGTTGGGCTCCGAGCGCCCAGCAATTTGAAGAACAAGTTGATACTGAAGGGACTGAGGTATGCGTCACCGTTTATCCAATCGCAAGCTTAACCGTACCAGTAGCCATCGCCTAGCGATGTTGCGTAACATGACGAATTCGCTGCTGCGCCATGAGGTCATCAAGACCACATTGCCCAAGGCAAAGGAATTGCGCCGCGTTGCCGAGCCGATGATCACTCTGGGCAAGACCGCAACAGTGGCTAACCGCCGTCTGGCGTTCAATCGTCTGCGCGACCGTGACATTGTGGTCAAGCTGTTCGATGAGTTGGGTCCGCGTTTTTCCAGCCGTAATGGCGGTTATCTGCGCATCCTGAAGTGCGGCTTCCGCGTTGGCGACAATGCGCCGATGGCGATCGTCGAGTTGCTCGATCGCCCGGAAGGCAGCGAGTATGCCGAAGTGACGGTTGAATAATTAAAGTTGCGCGCACATAAAAAAAGCCGGGTTATCCCGGCTTTTTTTATGTGCGTAAAAAAACTTTCCGCAAAAAAGCCTCATGCACTCATCATGCAAGAGGCTCCTTCACCGACAGTTGCCGATTGATTACTTGGCTGGTGCAGCTTCAGCAGGAGCTTCTGCTTTGGCTTTCTTGGTTTTCTTGGCAGGCTTAGCTTTCACCATCTTGGCCGGTTTGGCGGCTTCAGCCGCAGGGGCTTCGGCTGCGGCAGGAGCGGCGGCAGCGGCAGGCGCATCAGCGGCAACAGCGGAGAATGTAACGGCAGAGAAAGCAGCGGCGATCAGGGCGGATAACAGTTTGCTCATTTAAGTTTCCTTTTTTCATCGGTTGATAATCGTTGACACGAATGGCGCGTCACAGCTAACAACGCCCAGTTCCTCCCCTGGTTGACGGCCTGTACATGTTTTGTGGTTTGCTCTGGCGGTCGGGGGTATGCGCTTCAATAGGAATTTCACGCCATTCTCCAGGAAGCAGACCATCAAGATTCCAATCGCCGATACTGAAGCGGATGAGGCGTAGCGTAGGAAAACCGGCTTTGGCCGTCATGCGCCGCACTTGGCGGTTTTTGCCCT
>JAUYFR010000335.1 GCA_030690855.1 Gallionellaceae bacterium | reverse complement strand
TTTCAAATTAAAAATCGCGTGTTGCGTTAATCCATTCACAAACCACTCCGCCATCAACGTAGCAACACGCTGAGGTTGCTCCACCATGTCGCACACCAGCCAATCGACTGGACGTTGCGGGCGAAAGCTGAAGCCATCCTTGCGCAAATGTTTGATCGAGGCATGAGCGGCGGCAGCACCTTTGAGTGGTCCATTATCGACCGCAGTCACTTTAAATCCGCGTTGCACCAATTGCCATGTCCAGCCGCCGGGCGCGGCGCCTAAATCCACTGCGGTCATGTTCGGTTTGAGTAGCTGTGATTTTTCTTTTGCGTCGAGAAATACTTCAAAGGCTTCTGCCAGTTTGAGATAGGAGCGGCTTGGCGCGTCGTGTGCCATGCTGACACGGTGAATACCGTTGAGCGCATCACAACTGTTATGCGGTTCGCTCGTGCCGATGAGTGCACGGGTTTTATCGGGGAAAAATAAATGTAAACGGGGTAGGCTCTTGTCATCAACCAAGCGATCAGTTTCACGCAGTTTAGCCTCTAGCAAGGGCTGAAAGCGGCGCGTAAAACCCGAGAGCATTTTGCCTTCGTTGCTATCTGGCACTTCTAAAAATAGGGCGCTGAACTTTTCGGGAGTGCTAGGAATAGCTGCGAGAAGCGGCGTTAATCGATCTTTTTCCGGTAACTCTTTAACTTCGCCGTGAAGCGAAATCAATTGTCGCGCAAAAGCCAGCAGTGAAAAATCTAAACGCGGCTTGCCTTGAAGGACGACAAAACCCGAGTTTTCAATTGCTTCGATGGGTTTTGCCTGAGTTTCTTCGACGCAGTCACGCTCGAAGCCGGCGCGGCAATAAATCAGCCATTGTTGAGTGTGTGGTGTATTCATGGCGCGCCATGCTAGGCGTTGACGCGCCGATTAGCAATGAAAACGAATTACTCAGTGCCAAACTTGGTTTCGACCATGACGCCTATTTCTTTGAGGAATGGCGTAGGTAACGTGCCGCCTGCGCAGACAATGACACCATCATTTGGAATGGTCACTTCCTGATCACCATGCTTCATGGTGATTTTATCTTTCTCAATGGATTTAACACCAGACTTCAACATGATGGTCAGTTTTTTGGCATCAGACATCGCTTGTAAGCGATCACGATTTTTTGGTTTGCCCATGCTGAATGCCGTGCCGAATGAATCGCCGCGTGCGGATAAAGTGACGGTTGTGCTAGGTTGATCTGCAATCGCCATTGCCGCCTCAATCGCACTGTCGCCGCCGCCGACCACAACCACATGCATGTTCATATACTGCTCAGGATCAATCAAACGATACACAACTTTAGGCTGCTCTTCACCGGGTACACCTAGTTTGCGCGGTGTGCCGCGTCGACCAATAGCCAACAATACTGCACGAGTTTCGTAAGAACCCTTAGCTGTTTTAACGATAAAGCCCTTGTCAGTTTTGGCAATAGTTTCCATGCGTTCATTAAAATTGAGCTTCATGCCCGTTTTAGCAACAATGCTCTGCCAGAATTCCAGCAATTTTTCTTTACTGACTTCTTTGAAGTGCATCTCACCAACGATGGGCAACTTGACTGGTGCAGTCATCGCAATTTTATTGCGCGGGTATTGGAAAATCGCACCGCCGAGTGAGGTTTCTTGCTCAACAGTTAGGTAGCGAAGTTTTTTATCCATTGCGCCTAAAGTTGCGCCTAATCCAGCAGGGCCGGCACCGATGATCACAACATCGTAGGGATGAGAGCTTCCTTTAAGTTTAGCAATTGAATCAATGGCTTGGCTTCCTTGCGTAACAGCTTTGCGAATTAAGCCCATACCGCCTAGTTCACCGGCAATAAAGATGCCGGGGACATTCGTTTCGAAAGTGGGGTCAACCTGAGGGATGTCCATGCCGCGCTTTTCAGTGCCGAACACTAAAGTAATCGCTTCATGAGGGCAGGCTGCCGCACAGGCGCCGTGACCAATACAATGAGTTGGGTTAATCAAAACCGCTTTGCCATGAATCATGCCGATAGCACTTTCTGGGCAGGCTGAAATGCAGGTGCCGGAGCCAAGACACTTTTGCGGGTCAATCAATGGGTGTAAAGAAGGAGGTTCAGTGAGGCCTGCTTTTACGTTTTCAACGAGTGTCTCAGTCGCTTCTCTCTCTTCTTTTTTTCGACCATTGATGTAAAAAAACAGCACGATAACCAGTGGAGCAAGGTAGATCAAAAAATCGTAATTTTGCATGGTGAAATTCTCGTCTCAGTTAAATTAGTTGTTGCTTATATGGTGACCGAGTATGTCGGTTGTGTATTTCGTGTGTGGTACTTTTGCCACGCCAACTTGGTAAATTATGTTTAATATAGATTACTATGTCCACCTAATAAATACGGATTTGAAATGCCGCTTAAGGCTCACTTAAGACAAGTCCACAAGAATGCGAAAATAGCGAAAAATAATAAACATGAATTTGTCGAGATAGATTTCAAATGTCTTGGGCAAAAATTTAGGAGAGTGTGTTGAGTTCAGATAGTGCTTCAACTTCGTCACAAGATCGACGCAAATCTAGAGATCCTAAAAACAACCATGCATGGGGTATCTTCTTAGCCATTGTCGCTACGATTACCATTGGCGGCTATTTTGTAGTTCACGACCAGACGCTATATACCCCTGGCGACAAACTTTTTGATTTTGGCTTTAACCTAGGGCTGGCTGGCGGCTTGATGATGATGACGCTGCTGTTATATCCAGCACGTAAGCGCATTAAACTATTTCATGGCTTGGGTCTTTTGCCTACTTGGTTTAGATGGCACATGGTTTTGGGTATTTTGGGTCCACTGACCATCATTTTTCA
>JAUYFR010000231.1 GCA_030690855.1 Gallionellaceae bacterium | reverse complement strand
TAAACACTCCCAATAAAACCACTTTGAACTTGTCCATGATTGGTACCTCGATGCCGTGATGCTGGCAAAAATTGGTTGTCACTATAAACCTCTGGGTTGTCATTAACAACCGCGTGGTTATCTATCAGCATCGGGCTTATTTCAAACTACGCCCATGCCTACCGATGAAAAAATTGCTTTCACCAAACGCCTGAAAACGGCACTCAAACGCAGCAACCCTAAAATCACCACGCCTGTTGAACTTGCTCTGCAATTCAACTTGCGGCATCCGAACGAATCCATCACACCCCAAGCCGCTCAAAAGTGGTTGACCGGCAAAGCCAAGCCCACAGCCGACAAGATTGAAACGCTTGCTTCATGGCTGGCTGTTTCACCTCACTGGTTACGCTTTGGCTCTGCCACTGGTGAGCAATCTATTCCACCCATGCGACAGAACAAGACGCACTCGAACATGAACGCCTCTCTTTCCGAGTCAGAGGTCGCTCTGGTGTCGCAAATGCGCCTGTTATCTGAGCATCAGAAAACGTTGATTGCTGACTTGGTGGAACAGCTTGCCGCAGAGTGGCGGGGCCATTCCAGAACGTAGCAACCAAGTCTTTGTGTCAAATCAATACCCGCGCTGACGAACGCGCTGCCGCACTTGTTCATCCCTTACAACTTCTTGCTCGTGTGAACGCCGTGCTTCTGGTTGCGTAACCAAGGCATCTTTGAGCAGACGTTTGGTTGCCGCATCATTCGCTTGCATCGCCTGATAACATCCCGAGCCACCATTTGCGCAGGCACTTTGTTTCGCTGCAAGAGTGCGGTTACTTTCATCTGCTGCGGATTCTGCGAAAGCGTTAGTGGCAATTATCATTAGTGTTGCGACAAGTAATTTTTTCATGTCATTCTCCAGTTTGATTGAGGGTTATCGCGGGAAAATATTCACTTCCTTCGATGCGTGTAATTTACGCTTCGTCTGCGACAAACCATGACGCGAAAGAATCAACTGCCGAGTTGACACCCCAGCTTCAATTCACCTCCCCTCAAACCCAATAACCACGGTCTTTCTTGGTATAAGAATTGAGTAGAACCCCTACCTCAATCACGCCCAAGAAAGGAGAATCACCATGTCACCTGCAGTAATTCAAGTAGCAAAGGCAGTCGTCGTTGCATTCTTTGGTGCGCTTGCCTCCGTATTCGTTAGCAGCCTAGACGAAGACGAACCCAGTAAAAAAAACAGCACCAAGAAGTAACTCAACAGCGCACCCCGTTTAGCTTCACCACCAGCCCAACACTCGCTCAGTGTTAGGGCTTTATTCATTCAGGAGATCCCATGAACACACTCGCAAAAACCAGCCTGTATTACTGCGAAGGAAGTAGCGATAAGGAATACCACGCCGAGATCGTTGAAGTTGCTGGCGGCAACGTCGTCAACTTTCGCTATGGCCGTCGAGGTGGCGCCTTAACTGTTGGCACTAAAACAGCCGCACCCGTAGATGCCGCAGAAGCTAAAAAGATTTACGACAAGCTCGTTAAAGAAAAAACCTCCAAGGGCTACACCTCCTCAGCTTCTGGTATTGCCTACCAAGGCACAGAACTGGCGGGACGTAAGAGCGACTTTCTGCCGCAACTACTCAACCCGATTACCGAGGACGAAGCCATGAAGTTAATCGCAGACGACCAGTGGGCTACACAAGAGAAGAAGGACGGAGAAAGACGTGCTGCACATGCCATTGAGAATGACGTGATCGGCATTAACCGCAAAGGTTTGATTGTTCCTCTACCGCAACCGATAGCCGATGAACTCCTCGCCATTGCCGCCACCAGCAACGCCATTCGTATTGACGGTGAAATTATCGGCGACATCTTGTACGTTTTTGATATGCACTTTCACAAAGGCATCAGCCTACATGCCTGTCCGTGGATTAAGCGGATGCGTATGGCACGAATTGCCTTGGCTCAGTGTGAACACATCAAGATCGTTCCTGTTGCGGTGACGACTGAAGATAAGCGTAGCTTGTGGAAGAAGGTCAAGGAGGATAGTGGCGAAGGCATCGTGTTCAAGCGATTGAATAGCTTCGTTACTGAAGGTCGTCCTAACAGTGGTGGGGATTGGCTGAAATTCAAGTTCACTGAATCAGCTAGTTGCTGCGTATTGCAGGCGAACAAGGGAAAGCGAAGTGTCAACCTTGGCTTGGTGGATGATGTTGATGATCCTACCGTCATCAAAGTTCATAGCTTGATAGCGGTAGGCAACGTCACGATTCCTCCCAACTACACCATCCCAGCCGCAGGGGAGATTGTGGAAGTGGAATATCTCTACGCTTACAAGGGCGGCAGCTTGTATCAACCCGTGTATCGGGGCACTCGTGCTGACTTGGATATGAATGCCTGCACGATAAGCCAGTTGAAATACAAACCCGAAGGGCGAGAAGAAGAGGATCTCGCGTAAGCAAAAGTAGCATTCACAAAACCGCTTCACCACTCTCAGCTCTGACCGTATTCCGGCAGGGCTTAATTCATTTCAATCAAGGAGAATCAAAATGGCACACGAACTCGCAACAAAAAACGATATGGCTTTTATCGGAGATACACCTTGGCACGGCTTAGGTAATCAACTCCCACGCAACCAACCACTCGAAGTTTGGCAACGCGCAGCCGGTATGGATTGGGACATCAAGCAAACCGAAGTGCTGTTCAACTCAGCCAGCGGAGATGGCAGCAACATGCTCAATCTGCGTCTGAACAAAGATGCCACTGTCTTGTACCGTAGTGACAATCACGAACCGCTCTCAGTCGTATCCAAACGCTACAAGGTCGTGCAGCCGAAAGAAGTCTTAGGCTTCTATCGCGATCTTGTATCTGTCGGCGGATTTGAGCTTGAAACGGCTGGCATCTTGAAGGGCGGAAAGAAGCTGTGGGCGTTGGCTAAGACGGGGCAGGAAACAATGCTCGCCGGTGGTGACAAAGTGAAAGCGTATTTGCTTCTGGCTACTAGCTGCGATGGCTCGCTCGCAACCACTGCACAATTCACCAGCATTCGAGTCGTCTGCAACAACACACTGCAAATGGCTGTCGGTGAAAGTAAGGGTGCAATCCGAGTACCTCACAGCACGCTCTTTGACCCAGCCGCAGTGAAGCAAGAACTGGGAATCGGAATGACTTCGTGGGACATCTTCATGACCAACATCAAAGCACTTTCAAACAGGCCAGTAAATAAGTTTGAAGCGATGTCCTACCTCGTCAATGTTCTAGGCGACGCCTCACTACCGCTGAACGATCAACCCAACCAGAAGGCTATACAAACCGTCTATGGCTTGTATGCCGGTGAAGGTAAAGGAAGCAAACTAACTTCGGCTAACGGTACTGCTTGGGGACTTGTAAATGGCGTAACCGAGTATGTGGACAGTCTGCGTCGTGCCCGTTCTCAAGACAACCGTTTGGACTCGGCTTGGTTCGGTACTGGAGCAGCGTTGAAACAGAAAGGGTTTGAAGCAGCATTGGCATTAGCAGCATAAGTAGCCACACCGGTCATATTGACCGCAACAGAACACGCCTCACCTGATTGACTTCGGGTGGGGCGTTTCTACTTATTAGGAGAACAATCACCATGAACAATACCGCACGATTAAACGATGTGGCTGTAGCAAAACGTCCAGCCTTACGGCTTGTTAAAACCAATGACCTGAGCCGCGATGAATGGCTTGAAGTTCGCAAGACGGGTATCGGTAGTAGTGGTGCCGCCGCCGCAGTTGGTCTCAATCCGTACAAGTCTCAGCTCGAACTTTGGATGGAAAAAACAGGCCGTGACGATTCATTACCGCAGCCTGACCCTGATGATGATACATCCCCGATGTTCTGGGGGACGTTACTTGAATCCTTCGTTGCAGCCCACTACACCAAGCGAACCGGCAACCGTATTCGCAAAGTGAATGCTGTGCTGCAACACCCTGAACACGCTTGGATGTTGGCCAACCTTGACCGTGAAGTGATGGGGGTAGCTGATGTGCAAATCCTCGAATGCAAAACAGCGGGGATGAATGGCGCAAAGCTTTGGAAAGAAGGTGTGCCGGAATACGTGCAGTTGCAAGTGCATCACCAACTTGCGGTTACCGGCAAACAAGCGGCTGATGTTGCCGTTCTCGTCTGTGGCAATGAGTTTCGCACCTATCGGATAGAACGAGATGAAGCGTTGATCGAGCGCCTCATTCAATTAGAGAAAACGTTCTGGCATTACGTGGAGACAGACACGCCACCTCCTGCCGATGGTTCTGATTCTGCCGCCACCGCATTGAGGGCGCTCTATCCCGAAGACTGCGGCGAAACAGTGGACTTGTCGGATGACTTGGAGATGGGAACTGCCTTTGCTGATCTGTTAGCGGTAAGAGCATCACTCACCGCACAAGAAAAGTTGGAGTCACAGTTGAAACAAACCATTCAGCAACGTATGGGCAACGCCAGCAAAGCCGCTTTTGAAAATGGCGAGGTGAGCTGGAAGCGTAGCAAGGACGGCACGGTTTTGGATGTTGCCAAACTGCTCGTTGACCAGCCGGATCTCCTACAGCGTTATCCCTTGGTGAAGTCTGGTAGCCGTCGCTTCTTAATTGCCGCCTAAGTAATAAGCCACGTTTCACCTCACAAGCCTGCTCTTCACCGAGTGGGCTTTTTGTTGTCTGCATTTTATGAAGGAGAAGCAAAATGATTAAAGGTCTTGCAATAACGCCGCCGGTAATTGGGCGGATTTCAATCGGCAAAGTCGTTGAGAAAAACGGTAAACGCCTCCCAGAAAAGGATGACCAGTTCACCATTACCTCGCTAGTACAAAACAAAGAGGGCTGGGTGTTGCATCCGCTGGATAAAGCCATTCGTACCGCCTCAGATGGAAAGATTCGCGCTATCCCTATTCATCTCATGTTCAATGACCCTGATTTGAATCTTCGCGCTGAGTTCAGTTTGTTTGACCGCACTACGGGAAGGCCGGTCTGTGTAGGTAACGGGGAAACCTGTAAACGCATGGGTGCTGAGGGAATGCAGTCGTTGCCTTGTCCGTCTCCGAATAACTGCGAATGGGGTGGCAAGGCTGGCTGCAAACCTTACGGCAGGCTCAATGTTCAGATCGCCGAACAAGAGGATGCTTTCGGCAGTTTCATCTTCCGCACTACGGGCTTCAATTCCATTCGCACCTTGGCGGCAAGGCTAAGTTATTTCAAAGCGGTGTCGGGCGGGTTGTTGTCGTGTCTGCCATTAACGATGCGGCTGCGGGGGAAGTCCACCACACAGAGCCACCGTGCGCCAGTCTATTACGTGGACATCACTACGCGAGACGGCATGACATTGGAGGAGGCGATTGGTGATGCCAGAGCACGGCATGACAATCGCCAGTCGGTGGGGTTTGACCAAGAAGCGTTGGATGAGGCTGCACGACTGGGCTTTGAGAATGGTGCGTTCGAGGAAACGGAAGACGATCTGCCGGATGTGCTGGAAGAGTTCTATCCGGTCGGCGGCGAAGAGGACGGCAGTACCAGCGCAGGTAGTGGCAACACGAATAGCAACAAGGGCAAGTCCAGTCTTCAGGACAAGCTCGATAGCAAGCAGTCGTTAAGTCAGTAAATCAACGGGTCAATCCATGCCGGGGTATTTCGCTTCGGCAGGGATTGGTTCGTCTTCATTTCAACTTCAATTCAATTTCAACAACAGGAGAATCAACATGAACATCACCATTAACACAGACATCTTTGCTGCCGCTTCTCTCTTTCGTGGCGTGGAAGATATTCGCTATTACTTAAACGGGCTGTATCTGGAAACCGGCGCATTCGGTGCAAGGCTGGTGGGGTGCGATGGGCATCAATTGGCCGTAGCTAAACTCGACGGTTGGTTTCCCAACGCAGTCATTATCATTCCCGGCATTTTAGCGGCGGCAGTTAAACCCAAAGCCAAAGGGCCGCAGCAAGTCACGCTGGAATTCAAAGAGGGCTCACAGTCTTACAAGAAAAGTGGGACTGACAAAGGGGCGTTTATTGCCCGCGACATTACCCTGACGTTTGGGGACATCACCACTACGGCCAAAGAAATTGACGGTAAGTATCCTGAGTATCGTCGAGTGGTTCCGAATGAAGTGAGTAATACGATTGCGCAGTTTGACCCGAAGCTGGTGAATCGGGTTGACCGTGCGTGTGCAATTCTGGGTTACAAGTTCTTTACCGGCATAGCACATAACGGGAGCAGTTCAGGGCTGACAGTCATTGATGATGGCTTCTTGGTAGTAACGATGCCATTCAAAGCTGAGCCACGAAACACTGCACCTGCTTGGGTGCAAGAGCCGGTGAGTGAAGCTGAAGTTGTTCGTTTGGTTGCTTAGGAAAGGGGCTGCCATGAACAATGTACTCATTAATAACACGCAATCGGCAGCGTCTTATTCAACCCTGTCTGATACCGCTCTTTTGGAAAAACTTATCGGGGTGAGTGAAGTCCGTAAACATTATCGGGGTTCACTCACCTCACTGTTCGTTACCAGCCAGAGCGATGAAGTTCAACCTGCAAAATGCTTGATGGCACGAGAGTTGGTTAAGCGTTGGCTGGACGAGGAATTAAAACGGGGCTGTGTATTGAACTCACCGGAAGTCGTGCGGGATTGTCTGCGCATTCACTTTGCTGGTCAGGAGCATGAATCGTTTGTAGCGATGTTTCTGGATTCTCAGCATCGGTTGATTACGACGCATGAGTTATTCCGGGGGACGTTGACACAAACGTCGGTGTATCCAAGGGAGGTGGTTAAGGCTGCACTCAAGGTGAACGCAGCAGCAGTCCTGTTCGCTCACAACCATCCCAGTGGTGTTGCCGAACCCAGTCAGGCAGATCAGCAATTAACCACGGCACTTAAAAATGCGTTGGGCTTGGTTGATGTGCGTGTTCTCGACCACTTCATTGTGGCGGGGAGTTCCGTACTCAGCTTTGCCGAGCGCGGTCTGTTGTAACCACCACCGTTGCTCACCAAGTAAACCTATGCCAGTCCAACGGCGGGGATGCTTGCGTGGGCAATTCTTACTACCAATAAAGGAGATTCAAATGAGCACTGCAAATGAAACAGTCGTATCCCATCGCTACAAAACCGGAGATCAGGTCTTCGTTAAGAATGCTAACGGGGTGAATAAATGCAGCATCGCTTATGTCACTGCAACGATTGAGAGTGGAAATGTCGGGGTGAGTTACATGTACGTTGCCCCGAATAAGTCATTCCAGTCTGCGCACTCAAGTTCAGTTTACCGCACGGCTGAAGATGCCTTCGCGCAATAAGGAAAGGAGAAGCCATGATCCACGTCTTGTTCTGGCTGTTTGTTGCGCCTCTGCTGTTGTTTCTGTTTGTGGTCTTGGTGATGGCTGTCTTAGCTGAGATTCTAAGGGAGCTGTAGCAAGCAAGAATTGCCGTTGATGTTAGCGGCGGTTCTTTTTAGCGCATTGACATCCACCTCAAACGTAGCTACATTAGCGCTACACAGCAAGGAGAACAAATTATGTTGGCAACGCTTAAAACTACTGATGTACGCTCCCGCATTGAACCGGAAATTAAAATTCGCGCTACCGAGGTGTTGGCTTCTTGCGGACTTAATTTAAGCGATGCTATCCGCCTATTCTTACGTCAGGTTGTCGTGCAAGAAGGCTTGCCCTTTGAGGTCAAAGTACCGAATGCCACAACACGCGCAGCCATGTTAGAAGCTCGCGCCATGAAGTCGCCAAGATTCAATTCTGCGGAGGCGCTATTCGATGACCTCGAAAAAGCCAGCAAAACAAAAACGCGCAAAACAGCCGCGAAGTAACGACAAGACCAAACAGTTCAACAAAGACTGGGAGCGCCTGAGTCACTCAGGTCGCTACGATATGAATCGTCTAAAAGAAGCGATGATGTTGCTGATCGCCAATGACGAACCACTTCCACCTGAATACTTGGATCATCCCCTCACTGGCGAATGGAACGGCTTTAGGGAATGTCACATCGGCGGCGACTTTTTACTGATCTACGAACTGCGTGCAGACGGCACTATCATTTTTACCAGTACAGGCACGCATTCCGAGTTGTTTGATTAGCTATGCCAACAACTCAGATTCTCCAATACCTAAAAGCTCACGGTGAAACTCTTGATACCAAGATAGCCGAAGCAACCGGCATCACGCTTGCCAAGACTCGCCTCCACTTGACCGAGCTTGCTGCTAAACGCGAGATTATGGTGTGTGATTCGATTCGCTTTGAAAAGGGCAAAGAGGTGCGGAATATGAGCTGCCGCTTGGCTGGGTTTGAGTTGAAGCCTAAGCCGGGCCCGAAGTCTAAGGGCTCTAAATCGAAGGTTCAGTTAGTGCTGTCTTAGTGGGTTTTGAATGGCTGCAATGTGGCAGACTGATCGCAGCAGGCTATGCTCACTATGTGCCATGACCTGCCGGTCGAGGTTGAGATTGGCCTACTCCTAACCGGACACTCGCACTAACTGTGCACGGCAATGGACATTCAAACGTATCTTGGTTAAAACTATCATCTGCTGATATACTGTAATCATGAGCTCAGATATCGGAATCGACACACTAATTGATTTGAACGGAAATATCGTTCAACAGGAACGTGGATATTGGGTTGAGATTCACGCTTGGCGAGTAGCTGCTACTGCATTGATACCACACGGTATCCGTTATGCCTTAACCATGCACGATATGAGCGGAAAGCGTGTCATGGGGTATGACAATGCTCACGCAGTTAAACCATCTGGACGATTTAAGTTTGCGGGCCAAGTCTTACCTTACGATCACAAACACCGGAATATCTCAGATAAAGGTATTCCATACGAATTTAAAGACGCGTACCAACTGCTGAGTGATTTTTTCACTGACGTAGATCGAGTGCTGAAGGAGACTGAAAAATGAAAAGTATCGTGATAGGCATCATGCCTCAAGACAAAATTCGTGAACGTATCTATGCAATCGCCAAGGGTGAACTTAAGCCAAAGTCTAGCGAACCAAAGATATGGTTTACTTCCATGAAGTCATTAGCAGAGGTATTGAGTGATGACAATCGCGCACTTCTGCATGTGATTAAAAACTCACAACCAGACTCTATTTCATCCCTAGCAGAAATGACTGGGCGCAAGCCGAGCAATCTTTCACGCACCCTTAAAACCATGTCGAACTATGGCATTGTCGAAATGAAGCGCGAAAAAAATCTTGTTCGTCCCATCGTCAAATCAACTGACTTTCATATCGTCACAGCTTAATAGAACGCCTGTGACAAGGTGCTTCTGTCCGTGTGAGTGACGCCTAACAGTTGTCTGATATCGCCCAAAGGCCCCGCACATCAGCATCGCCCGCTCGGCAAAATCTCTGTTGGCAAATAAAATCACGCCCTAATCGCTGCAACGAGGTCGCAAACAGCACTTGCGGTAACAAATTGCATGTCTAAGTAAGGATTGTATTCCACGATTTCCAGAGCTAGTAATTTTGAATTAATCTTTAGCGTGCCAAGCATCTCTTCCAGCATTTTTTTTGACATACCTCCAGGCTCTGGGCTACCAACACCTGGTTCTTCACTTGGATCAAGCACATCAAGATCGAGACTTATGCCAAATCCGACAGTTTTTCTTTGAACGATAGAGAGGGCTTCAGCCCAAACTGCGTCCAGCCCTCGGTGATTAATTTCTCCCATGTGAAAAACACGCACTCCCAGCTGTTCCAGAAGTTTCGCCTCACCCTCTTCGTAGCTGCGAGTCCCTATTAAACAAATATCCTCTGGGTGAAGCTTAGGCAGATCGTCTCCAATATGAATCAAGTTGTCATCACCATGCCCAAGTAGGCATGCCAAAGGCATTCCATGAATAGCATTGCTAGGTGTGGAAGCATAAGTATGACTATCCATGTGTGCATCAATCCAAAGTAGTCCCAACCTATCATTTTTAGGCATTGATGCTTTAACTCCGGACCAGGTGCCAATTGCACATGAATGATCTCCTCCTAATACAATCGGGAAGTCACCTCTCAATTTTGCGTCGCGTACTTTGAGTGCTAGCTGCTTTGAAAAAATTGATACTGATGACAAAGGTGTTCGATATTGATCTTCATGAAGATGAATAATGTTATCCCAGTAATACGTTATTCCTAATTCATTAAGGTACTCAAGAAAACCAAAAGACTGAAGGACTTCAGGGGCATCTTGGCAGCCATGTTTTTGCGCCCCATATCCACAGGCAGCTCCAATAACAGCAAAATTACGATTTTTCATATATAGTTCTTAGCAAGTACAAATTTTCCCTCTGCGGTGTCCATACAGTCGTAAAAACACACCTAGCTGTTTTGCACGATTAATAACTTTAACAATGACAAACGCACTCATACCAATTGAAAATAAGTTGCTTCTAAGCGTGGCCATTTCAAATGATATTGGCACGGTTCAGCTGGGGGGCGATTCACCTTTTTGGATCAAAGCTATTTTGAGTCCGCATGCAAAAATATTTCTAATAATACGCAGATTAAACAGATCGTCCTCAACCTTGAGAATGTAAAATACATTGATAGCTCGGCATTGGGAATGCTTCTCGTGCTACGCGATCATGTTCGGGCTATTGGCAAATCTTTAGTTTTGTCGGGTCCGAATGGCACGGTGTTAAAGGTGTTGAATGTCGCTCATTTCGGACATCTGTTCAGCATTCAATGATGCCGACACTTCTGAAAGTATAGGCAGCCCGGTAAGGCGGCATGTAGCCGCAATGCAATGTTTCTTGAGGGCTGATACTTTTATTTTGCATAGTCAGCTGTATTTCGCTTACGCTTTCTTCCAAGTCTGATTGATCAATATCAATTTCATTGTGTAAGACAAGACCGTGGCTCATGATATTTCCTTTCGCGGTTAGTAAAGAAGTCGTAAACAAAATACAGGCGATTACTCCGGCTCCATCTGGTTCATGATGGTGCATTCGATGCTCTGGCGTATACAACGAATTGCATAGGATTCAAAAC